>JANWID010000146.1 GCA_025450095.1 Bacteroidia bacterium
TATTCTCGTGAATACAGTCTCTTTCATTTTTCACTCAGCTCTCATTCTGTTTCTGCTTCTCGTTCTCTGTTCAATTAAAAGCAAAAAGCTCAGATTACTCTTTTGCCTTTATTCTTTTCAAGAGCAGAGAGCGAGAAACAGAATGAGAGCGGAGTGTTTAGCTCTCCGCTCTCATTTTCACTCGCACTCTCACGCTGACTGGTGGCTACTTCTGTACTACAATTTTACATTGGGCTTTTGATTCTCCGGAAAGCGCGGTGCAGATGTACACACCTGGATTAAATTCAATAACACTCAAATCAAATTCATGAGTGCCTGATGCGATATTTTTATCAATAAGGGTTTTGACTTTTCTTCCGGTTAAGTCATAAATTGTGATTGATACTGTTCCGCTTTGATCCAATTCCAGGCTTAGTTTTAATTGATCACTTGCAACAGAAGGGAATGCTTTCAAAGAAAAGTTATTGCCGTTATCGGTTACAACCCGCGCGAGAGCATTGTTTATGTCGCAATCGGCAATCCGTGCCCTGAATTTGCATCCACTTGTTGCACGAAAACCCACATTAGCCTGGATGTAATCTTCTGCTTCATACCAGATATTATTGCTGCTTGAACCGCTAACCGTTTGCGTTGTGGTTATGTTGCTACCTGTTATGTAACCTTTATATCCGGTTATAGCTCCGCTTAAATTATACGCTGCCGGGCATCCGACAGTAAAATAATGCGACGCTTTTTTACCCTGGTAGTCTACCTGGATTCTGTACGTTCCAACCTGGGAATTATTTGGAATATTATAGGTGAATCTGAACCATGCGGCTGCAAAAAAATTGTTTCCAATGGAATCGTTCTCTGTTGCGACCAGACCGCCCCCAGGATTGTAAATCCGGGTCAAACAGACTGTTCCCGGAACGAGATCGCGTAAATGCATTTCGATCACCGCTGTTGAACCCTGGTCAAAATGATTTGACAGCGGAACTGTTTCGGCACCCGGACAAGCAGGAGCAGAAGGAACACCCGACAGGGTAAGAATACTCATGATTCCGCTATTGGGATATGGTTTCTGACTGTTCCATCGACTTACAACGATATCAGGATTACAGGGTCCCTGCCAGGGATCAATAGGATTTCCGAGGGAATCCTGAACTTCAAAATGCAAATGCGGATTGGTGGAACTACCCGAACTTCCTACATAACCAAGGTATTCACCCGTTGTCACAAAATCACCTATTCCTTTTGTAGTTACACTTCCGTTTTTCATATGCCAATAAAGTGCACGCGTTCCATCTTCATGCTGTATGGTTATGGAATTAACAGGAAGATTTGATCCCATACCACATCTGCGATCGAAAGCTCCATCTGTACGGGCTATAATTTGCCCGGGTGCAGCGGCAATCACTCTTACTTTCATATCATCCATCATTTTCCACCAAAATGGACCAATGCATATATCGGTTCCCTGGTGATCGTACGTGGATGGCAGTGGCAAATCATATGAGCGTGTACCACACATATAATCTGAAATGCTTCCTTGTGCATTGTTATGATCAACATAATTCTGGATAAAGAAATAATCGTTGCCCAAAAAATGAGGTTCATTAGTTAGTGGCCAGTCGAAAGTCTGTGGCGGTAATGGCATGCGCTCGGCGTTGATTAGATTTCCTTCAGCAGCCAATCGTGCAACATTAGCTGAGATTTCTGCCTCCAGCATGGCATATTCTACAGGGGTAATGCATGGCTCATCCGGAGCTTGAACCTGTAGTGTTCCGAACTCGCGGTGGCTCATCTCAATTTGTGCCAGAGCAAGCTCCGCAACAAACAAGACAATGCACAACAGCAGAGCGGATTTTATAGTTATCAGATATTTCGGTTTCATTGTGTCTTTTTAAATTACATCATTAGTAAACAACAAATGATCTCTTGAATTTTTCACCTGGAGGCCGATTCAAGTTTTTCGATTTTCTTTTCCAGTTGAATGACATAAAGTGACAGCTCTTCAATTTTCTCCATCATTTTTATTTGCATGGTCCCAATGTCAATTCCACCGGTTTGTTTGATTTCTTCAGCCGATGGTACTCCTGGCAAATGATTAAACTGGCTTATGTGTTGAGCCATCTCTTTTATAGAAAGCAGTTTGTAATCGTTTGCAAAAACATAATCAGGCCAGCTTCCTTGTAGTTCAACACGCATTTCCTCACACATAATTTTTCCATCAACCGATAACGCATATCCTGTAGCAGGAACTGCGGTTCCAATCGATACTGATCCGAGTACATACAGTCCGTTATCAGCACCTACTCCCACTCCCCCTACACTAACACTTCCGTTTGAGTTTACTTTGAATTTAGACGCTCCATTAATCTGAACAGCCATAGGCAATGTGTTAGCATCGGCATCCACATGCAGGTAAGCTGCAGGAGCAGTTGTTCCTATTCCAACCCTGTTACTGAAATAACCGCGGCCCACAAAATAACCTGCATAGGCATCAGCTCCTATAGTTCCTTCACCATAAACACCCCTATTTATCCCTGTACCATTGGCTTTACCGTAAAGTCCATATGACGTTCCGCTGGTGGTTGCTATACCAACAATTCCATAAGCGATAGTACCATCCAATACTTCGGCACGAACCCCATAATTGATTGCACTTCCATTTTGTACCAGAGCATTAAATCCGTATTTATTTCCCGTGGCATTGGTGCCCATCAACGTGTTAAAACCATAGGATGAGGATGCACCGGCATAATCGTTCTGCATCACCAGACCTGTAGCTTCAGTAATACTACGTATCGTGAGCATTGAAATAGTGCTTGTAGTACCGATTCCTACCTTTTCACTAAAATATCCGCGGCCTTTAAAGTAACCAGCCCAACTGTTGCTAAGACCTGCCTCTGTTTCACCATATACGGCATAGTTAGTACCCTGTCCGACGAGTAATCCAATCGCTTTCGAGTAAATTCCATAATTGGTGCTATTGCCCTGGGCCAAGGAATTAATCCCGTAGTTAGTTGCAGTTCCATTTGCAACCGATTTTACACCATAGCTCGTGTTTGTTCCAGAACCTTTCACACTGATTCCGTAATTTATTCCCGTTCCATTATTCGCTTCGAAATAACCTCCATATTTTGTACCCGATCCAGTTCCCGATGAGAAGGAATAAATGGAATAACGTGTTCCGGATCCACCGGCAGAATTAAGAAAGTTTGATGTACGGGCATTGACTGCATTTTCAACATGAAACGGATAGCTAGGAGCGGTTGTCCCAATTCCTATATTTCCCGTTGATCCTTTGACCACCATGCGTTGAACAGCATTGGTTTTAATGATCAAATCCTGGGTATTGGTTGTACCCAGCCAATGAATGCTTTGGTTAACGTTACTATTGCCCTCCAATATCCATGGAGTTGCAGGACCAGTTTGCGCATTGCCATTTAAGGCAAGTGTGATGGTTAACGCCGAGGTTAACGCTATCGCAGGTAAGTCGATAATTTTCATATGAGTAGTTTTTTAAGTTTTGCTATTGTTCCTTACAAACATACGTTCTGCTCCACAGGCCACTTGCCTCCAACTTGTACACTACTGGAACTAGTTTGTGAATGGCGGTTTTTGGTTTGCGAGCAAATGCTATATTTGTCATAAACCTGATAATCTGGAACTTATGAGGGTACCACTGCTTATTATATTTCTGAATTTGCTATTCCTGGTGGCATCAGCCGGACATCAGCAATTCAATGACAGTTTAAAAAATGTGATTGCCACTTCTAAGGTTGATACAACCCAAATGCGGGCTAAATGGATCTTAGGTAAGAGCTATTTCCGAACGGGGAACTTGGAATACTTTGATGCATTCCGGTCAGGTCTGCAACAAGCCACCGACATTAACAATTCGAGATGGAAGCAGGAGTTCACTTTATACATAGGTATAAGTCACCTTTTATCCGGGAATAACGATAGTGCGATATTCTACCTGGATAAATGTAAAAGCATGAAGGATGCTGAGACCACCACTGAAATTACCTACCAGGTGCATTTCAATTTAGGACAGGCGTATAATTCCAAAGGCAATACAAAAGAAACTACAAAGTATCTGCTTGAAGCATTGCAATATGTGACAGAACCTAATTCTGCAATAAAAAAGTCGAATATTTATCACAATCTCTCCACATTGATGTCGAATTTAGGTGAAGAGAAAAAAGCATTTGAATACAACATGATGGGTATACGGTGTTTGAACGAAAAAGAGCATCCCGACAAGCTGGTCATGTTATATAGTACACTTTCGGGCTTTTATTTCGGTCTTGGTAAAAAAGACTCGGCACTCATTTCGATTCAAAAGGCAATTGCACTTGCTGAGCCACTTCCTTCCAAAGAGCCTTTGGCTTATGCCTATATAAATTTAATTACTTATTACACGCAATCAAACCAGCCTGATAGTGCGGAATTTTATTTCAATGAAATCAAACCCTATTATGAAGCCGGGATCAGAAAAGATGAATCGTATTCCTTCCTGGTATTTCAAATGGCTGAAATCGCTTTCCAAAAGAAAGAGTACAAAAAGGCTGAATCGTTATATATGGAAGCTGACAGCCTTGCAGAAGTGTTTTCCTACCATGTTCAGAAATTGCAGATTAAAAAGAGCATAGCGGCATTTTATGAAGCAACAGGAAATTCAAAAGCTGCACTCAATACAATGAAGGAATATTATTTCCTGAAAGACAGCATTGAGAGTAAAGAAAGTAGTGCCCAGAGCAAGGAACTGGAACAAAAGTACAGTGTAAGTGAAAAGCAAAAGGAAATAGAATTGCTTCAAAAAGAGAAAGAAAAACAAGGAGTTGTAAGAAATGCCGTAATAAGTGTTGCTTCACTTACAAGCATTATCGGGCTGATCCTGTTTTTCGGATTCCGGAACCGGGGAAGAATGAACAACCAGCTTGAAGAAAAAAACAAAATTATTGAATCGGGCCGTCAGCGTGCCATACGCAGTGAACAATTCAAGCAAAAGTTTCTTGCTAATATGAGTCATGAGTTGCGATCTCCTATGAATGCAATGCTTGGTTCAGTAACCCTGGCATTGAAGCAAGAGGATATAAAAGCCTCAAGAAAGTACCTGGAGATGGCACAACGCTCTTCAAAATACCTTTTGGGAATTATTAATGATATCCTGGATCTATCAAAAATTGAAGCGGGGAAATTAGTATTTGAACAAATTCCGTTTAACATGTACCAGGCTGCCCAGGATGTAATCAGTGCACAATCATTACACCTAAATAAAGACAAGCAGACACTGATATTCGAAAGCAACTTTAATTCAGAGCTTAAAGTTATCGGTGACCCGCTGCGCATTATGCAGGTTCTTACAAACCTGGTTAATAATGCCATAAAATTTACTCCAGCTGGTAAAATAACGGTAAACATTAACCATGATGAGCAAAAGGAAAGTTTTCAAATATCTGTTACTGACGAAGGAATTGGTATAAACAGTGAAGATCAGGGCAGATTATTCCAGTCGTATCAGCAAACGGAAACCGGTACGGCACGTAAATATGGTGGAACCGGATTGGGACTTGCCATCACCAAACAATTAGTTGAGCTGATGAATGGAACTATTACAGTTCACAGCCAGGAAGGCCAGGGAACAACTTTTATAGTTACGTTAAAATTAATTTGTGATTCCGGAAATGAAATCGCAAATGAAGGTGAGCCAGAAAATACTAATATGAAATTCCTGGAAGGTATTTCAATATATGTCGTAGATGACCTTGAAGAAAACCGGATAGTTACTGCTGATCTTTTGAAAAGCATCCTAACGAATATCAATGTATCTACGTTTAGCAACGGAAAGGAACTGATAGATGCATTGAAACAAACCGAAATTCAATTTCAAGACAAACTTTGTATCCTTACCGATCTCGACATGCCGGTAATGAATGGAATTGATTCTGTCGGCATTATCCGCAATAAAATGAATCTATCAGTTCCTATTATTGCACTTACAGCAAGTGTATTTGTAGGTGATGATGAAGAATTTTCCAAAATGGGTTTTGATGGAATGGTTATCAAACCATTTACCGCATCAGTTCTGATTGATACGATGGCTTTAGCAATGAGAAGGAAAGCATCAGGACTATAACAATCCTTCGTATTGCTGCAAAATTTCCCGGCCTGTTTTCGATACTGGCACAATACCATCGTCCTTCATGACAATATAAGCACTGTCGCCTTTATAGAACTTTTTAATAAAATTCACATTCACAAGATGTGATTTATGAATGCGTAAAAATCCCGAATTCACCAGGCGATCTTCAAAATCTTTCAAGGGCTTTGAAGCGACAATTTTAGATCCATCTATGCAATAAATGGTAGTATAAACATTGTCCGCCTCCAGTCTAACTAATTTGTCTACTTCCAGGAATAGGACTCCGTCAGAAGTGCTCACAGTAATTTTTTTATTCCCAGGAGTATGCACGGTAGATTGCATTATTTTTTCTTTTCTCCTGGAAATTACACGCTCAACGGCTGTAGTCAGTTCAAAAACATCAACGGGCTTTAATAGGTAATCAACTGCTTCGGTTTTAAATGCCTCCACAGCGTATTTATCGTGGGAAGTAGTAAATATGACATCAAAACTACGCTCACCCATTTCCTTAATCATTTCAAGTCCTGATTTACCCGGCATTTCAATATCTAAAAAAACCAAATCAGGGTTTATATTTTTGATAGCTAAGAATCCATCATTTGCATTTAGAGCAGTTGACATGATATTAAGCTGGAGATTTGCAGACCGGCATAACTCGGTAAGCATGTCAATAAAATACTGCTGATCGTCGATGATAATGACTTTTAAAGTCATAAATTATTCAGTTCAACTATTATGCGGAATTGCTAAAGCAACCCTGTTTTTAAAGAGCAGCTGTTCATGTGCTTCAAATTCTTCCTGTAGTGCCATATGCTTGTCTACTCTGATTTTAAGCTCGTTTTCAGATAAAGATAGTCATAAAGAATAATTGCAGTACAAGTTGGCACACTTTTGTAGCTTCACAAAATAAGATATTTATAAAATAACGAGGATGCTAAAATACCACCTGCATTTGGATGTATAACCTGTCATCATGACCATTTGGATAACCTTCTTCTTCATCAATAACATTACCTCTCATTACATAATTGATCAGGATTCGAAAATTATCCTTTGGAAAACCGTAAAATACACCAAGGGTCCATACTTTCCAATCATCTTCAAATGTATCGTACCTGGCAAGGGGGCCTAATTTCCATTTTGTTTTTAACGCAAGTTCGACCTGATATCCCACCGGTTCACCAAAAAGTGTATCGCCAGCCGTATCTGTGCCCTGTGCATATTCTGCTGCAAGGAAAAAATATTTGTGGTCGACCTGCAAATCTACTCCATAACGTTCAAAGTCGGCATATACGTCATCCGAAGGGTCTATAACGTCTTCATTTAGATACCGGAGCCCCCCAGCTCCTATAGAGCCACCAAGGCTTGCAGTTAATTCATTTTTCATATAGCCAAGACCAATGCGACCCCAGAATGCAAACTTAGTATTGAAATCAAATGGACCTGCCACATTAAACCTGGTTCCATTTACCAAAGTGAGTGCATTTTCAAATCGATAAATCCCCTCTTTTATGGGAATAAATCCTATCAAGCCAATACCTATGTCCCTGAGGTTTTCTCCCCTTGATACGCCATCCGACATTTCAGCGCGATTGACTGTATAGAGTTCTGAGCTGGATATGCGATTTTCCCATCCAAATTGGGTTTTCTGCTGACCTACGCGAATTTTTTGGTTATATAGAAAACTGGATTCATTCAACCCGATCTTATCTAAATGAAAAACTATAAATGCATCACGCAACATACCCCTGGGTTCGGGTGCACGCACGTCGAACATTAATTCGTAGCCCGTATACTTATTAACCTTACCTTTTAATTCCACCCGGGCACGAAGTATCCTGAAGCCATCAGGGTCACGGATACTATCACCGTTAGTATTAAATTCATTAAAATAATGTGCCTGGATCAGGCCTGAAATATTAGGTGTGTACTTATTTTTTTTCTTTTTTAGTGAAGAAAGTGTAGAGTCGATTTCCTGAGCAAAACACAAGTGCATGGTAGCCAGGAAAAATAAGAAGCAGATAGATTTTTTCATGACAAATATTTTATTGGTTGAAACATGATTGTATACCTGAAAATGAAAGCAGATGAAGGTGCTGGAGAGTTCATTTGTGATTTTTACACTAATTCAAAAGAGATTAAAAACAAACAACTCCATAGATCTCTTTAGTAATTTTGTGTGTTCTTATTACATCGGTTACGAATTAAAATACAAAACCAACACCCAGGTAAGGAGAAACAACCTGTATTTCCAGGTCGTTAGTGTCTTCTTGACTCTCCTGGAAAAGATGCATATAACGGAATTTGGTCCCTAAATTGAAATTCCATGAGGCAACATATCTTATATATTTGAGATCGGCTAGAAAAGTGGAATAGTGCAAATGAATATTGCCTCCTTCGACATAAAAACTTTCGAACAGCGGAATATAAGTACCTGAAATTTCAAACTTTAACAAATTCACATTCTCAAAGCTACATTTTGTTGAAATCCCCAATACAGGATATGGCAATGCCTGACTTCCAAAATGCTCACATACTTCATTACGAGGGCTCCCTGGCATTACTTCCCCATCGAGGCAAAATTTGACATGGTCATAAACTAAACCGACCATGAATTGCCATTGCACAGCCAAGCTGGTATCAATGTTTCCCCGGTAAAATCCGCTCAACCTGAAATAACGTGACGGCGAAACATCAATGCCTTGCGTACCATCAATAAAGGTTCCGTTGTATGCAATAGTCTGATCTAAAGTAGCTGAGCCATTCAGAAAATATTGCTCATAACAAAATGAAAAGCTATTGTGTCTGCGAAATTGTTTTTCCACCAACAATTGAATCGCAGGATAATGATTCATACCAAGATCCTCCAGGTACATTTTATCTCCTTCTAATTCCCACTCCCGTACCTGGACATAACCATTGGCAAGGAATTCGGAACCATAAAAAGCTGATATAGAAATTCCATACTCTAAATTCGGTGATTGGGCACTTACCCATGTACAAACAAAAAAAATGGGAAGAGTAATCAATCCAGGTATTAAATAATCCATCCTGCGTTTAATGGATTTTGGAAATGAATACAATTTAAAAGACATTTATTTGGGTATTTTGACAATGAATATTACCTAACCGGCAAGCACTTGTTCATGGAATTGTAATATGAGGAAACACACCAAAACTATTTTTCTGCTTGCGGTGGATTTTGAGCAGGACCTGAAAAATTCCAATTCCACTGACATGAACCGCGACGGATCGGTCGAGGTTTGACAAGATGTTCCCATGGTTGTTCCTTAATGATATCTAAATTAAATAAAAAAACAACCTAATATATTGCTCGATTTTATGATCGAATTAATGATACTTTCAGGGAGTATTTGTACTTTTAACTAAATGAAAACCTGTAAACTAATTTGCCTAGCAGCTATTCTACTGGTGATTCAGCCAGCATTTTCACAACGTCTGAATCCATTTACCTCACACCTGGAAAGTGTCGATAACAGTGGAACAACCGAATATGTTCCCTACAAGCGAACGTTGAGTTATTTCGACTGTATCGATGTAAATGTAAAACCAGATACATTGATTGCTCGTCTTCCCTCCTACCTGGTAGAATTTGAGTTACCATCTGAAGTAAAAGAAATTGGTATCCGATTTATTTCTCCTGTCCCTGAAAATTACTTTCCGAATACCGGGGATATAGTGACTGAAATATATTCAACCCAATCAAAAGATAAAGCCTGGTTCGATCCGATGATTGTTTTGGAACAATGGACTACGGATACTACCACTTCCAGTTCAAAATGGATTGTGTTGGGTGAAAATAACAATGCAGATGATGCTCCTGCGCAACCCGATGGCAATAAAAATAATTCTGTGTTACGTGTAACAAAGGGCTCTTACCCAATTACAAAATACAGGGTACGAATACAGTCCACCAATAAGAATACACCAAAAGGATGTTACCTGTTGCAGATTGGCACTGTACCGGGAATTAAAGGAATCGTTTTTCAGAACAGCAACTGAAGGGAGCAATGACCGTTAGGGTCATTTGAAAATATAATTCCACCCTATCGAAATCACATAGAGTGTCCAGGGATTGGCAACCTGCACCTCCCTATTCACCAGGTACCCGAGTTCAAGAGTTGATTTCTTGCTGAATTCATACTCGCATCCTGCCGATACACGGTAATTATCGAACAACATACCATCAGGCCTGTTAGTTTGGAAAAACATTTCGCCAAATATAAACGGAACAAATTTGCTGTCCAGGTCATACTTCAGGGTTAGCTTAGGACGGAGATAACTATCTGGAACAACTCCGGTCTCGCTCGACTGTACATCGGCATATTGGGTTTGATAACGCAGACGGAAATTGGTTCGAATCTTACCGAATTTCTCCTTCAGATTAACATTAAAGAGTACCCGGTGCCGCTTACTGTACGAATCATCCACATTACGTTTATTCGTGAAACGGTACCCCACCGAAAAAGCAATGTTTTTATTGAGGTTGTATTCGCCGCTAATTTCAGAAAAGAAAGATCCAGCTTCGGTTATATTTTCGTACATACGAAGCTCTTCCGAAAAATGGAGCGACCACTTCTGAGAAAACTTTTTCTCCAGGTTGATGCTCATCCACAACCCGGCGTCGTTCACCTGTCCAAAAGTACTCAGGCATGGTAATCCTGCTGTAAGAATCAGAATTAAGCTAAAAATACGGAACCGGAACATCAGTGGAGATAAGTTGGTTTGTAGGAAACCGGTTCTCATTCGTAATAAAACACCTGTACCTGGGCGGCATCACGGAGAAAATCAATTTTCCCGATAATTACCTGGTTGATCCTGATTCCCATTCTTTTTTCAAGATCGGCAATCAGTTTATCGCGATTCTCCGGCTTTATCAGTTCAATATTTTCGTACATCACCATCCTGGAAACTTCTTTACGGATGAGGACATTGCTTTCGAGGAGGTATGTGATCACAATAATGATGATCATCAACAAAGTCAGTTCGTCCCAGTTTCCTTTGCTTACGGCGTTGATCAGTCCCATGGCAATTACCAGGAACATGTAGGTCATATCCTTGATAGAAATATCTTCGGTTCGGTACCTGAGCATCGAAAACACGGCAAATAATCCAAATGCAGCACCCATGCTCATTTCTACTTTGTTGAGCAGGTAGGTGATCAGAAAGATGATTAGATTGAAAATAAAGAATGTAAACACATTTTCTCGGCTCCTATAAATGGGAAAATAAATGAACCTGACCAGGACAATTACTGCCAACAGGTCGATGAGGAGCCTGATGAAAAATTTGGGCGAGAGTTTTTCAAAAAGCGTAAATGTGGCCTCAACCGTATCCTGGTTAAGATCTTGCAGGAGAAGCATAGAGTATCCTGTTTAAGTAAAGCAATTGTGACTTAAAGTTATTTATGCGAATGTCGTTGAACATACTGGCAACACCAAAACAATACTTGCTAATGGAACCTTTTCGGATGTGGTGATCTTTCATCACCCTGGTGAACACCGATTGGCCTGCCTTACCTTGTTTCACTTCGGCAATAACGAGGTTATCGATCGATTTGGATTCTGTACCGCTTTTAAATGTCAGGTCGAGGTCAAGGGTTAGACGTTCTTTGTAGTCGCGGCTTACGAGGGTAATCCGGATGTAATTTACCCAGATTCTCGCTTTCAGATCATCCGGTCTCAAAGGTGATTTTTCCGATAAAAAGTCACGGGTCTTTCCTTCGATATTAAAATCACCTGAGAGTGGCATGCGACTCTTAATGGTTCTGCCTTTATTGTTTTTATGCTTGATTTCGAAATAACTCAGGTCTGACTCCACATATTTCCGGAAGCGGACTTTGTACCTGTTGAGTTTTCCGCAGAAATGATGGTTATATAACTCAAAATCCGCGGTATCAAAATAAAGCGATTCATAACGGAACATGCGATTACCATCAATCTCTAAAACGAAATAATGATCCTTAACCATGTCCAGGAACCCTTGCAGCTGCGACCGGGTGAATACGTACTTTGTATCCATTCGGTCTAAGAGGGATACCTGTTCCAGGTCCGTCAACCCAACCGGAACAAAAGCGCCAAGATCCTCCTGTTTCAAATCATTCATTGTGTGTCAGTCCTCCGATGAAACACTATCGTATTTATATTTTTTAACCAGGATCAACTGCTCATCCGCATTGTACGTCTTCCGTTCTTTTTTCAAGCCGTTTTTATCGTACGTATAGAGAGATTTCTTTATTGTTTTACCGTTTGCATCCAGATCCAATTCAAAAATCTTCTCTCCCATACTGTCGTAGCCAAATTTCGTCCACGAAATAATTTTACCTGTACCATCAGTAGTAAGCTCATTGAGCTTCCTGTTGTTTTCATCGTATGTAGTAACCGTTTTCTTCAGGACCATCCCTTTTTGGTCCAGTTCAGTTTCTTCGGTTACATCGCCATCCTTGTTGTATTTCCATGTTTTACGCTTGACGAATTTCCCATCATCACCGAATTCAGTTTCGTCAATCACACGACCTTCTTTATCATATTTCTCAGTTTTTTCAATAAAAGAAGACGTTTCCTTCTGACCAGCATAAGTTGTTCGTGTTACCGACAAGGACCGGACTCCATATTTTTTCAGTTCTTTTCTTCCCTGGGCATGCAACGAACCATGGATCAAAATGCTGATACAAATTATCATTGTTTGAAGCATTCTCCATTTCATACGATTCAATTCTTTTTGATGTTTAGAGTTCCAACATCAACGGTACTCTTGTTTTCCTTGATTTCGGCATTTACCATAACTACCGAGCTACCCGATGTAGTAGTATCTTCGGAATAGACATAAATCTTGTAATCGCCTTTCCGGAGGTATTTGAATTCAAACCTGCCATCAGGACCCGACCTGATACGTTCACCATACGAAACATCGTCACCATAAATAATGTACACATCCTCATCGGCACCGGCATATTGCGATTGCAAAATCAGGAATGTGGCGTTATAATCCCAAACATGAACATTCCCGGTGATGGACGAGTTTCCGCCTTCACCAGGGTCTTTTTCACAACCAGAAAGCATGAATAAACTGAAGAGTGCTAGGAGAATTTTTTTCATTGACATGGTAACCGCTTTATAACAGAACGGATCAGGTTAACGCATAGGGTGAGCGTTAGACCCGATCCGGTATGATTAGTTTAAATAAGAGAATCTTTTTATTCAGGATTGTAAATGAGTTTTACATTCTGCCTGAAACCTTCAGATCTGAAATCAAGCAGGTAAATTCCAGCAGCGGCTCCATGTGCAGGCATGGTGATGCTGAACGTGTGTAGTCCTGCAGGCAATTCGGCAGTTCCGCTGTTCAGATCGAGTACCTGGGCACCGTTAACCGAGAAAAGCTTCAACGATACAGGAGCGTTTTCGGGAAGATAAATTGTCACGAAGGCTTCATGGGTGAATAAGGTAGGTGCCACGGAGATGGAAGGTGTGATTCCCGGCATTTCGGGCAGAGCAGAAGACGAAATAAAATGAGCAACAATGGAGTCAGCCGAGCCGAGCGTGAGGTCGACGTCCATACTGGTAAAATTCGGATTGAACACCTGGTTGTTTGATGACCAGTTCACAAAACTATGTGCCGAATCAGCTGTAGCAGTCAGATTGGTATTGATATTACCGAAGTAATTACCTGTCCATGGAAACTGGCTAATAGTTAAAGAATTCAACTGGATAGTACCCGCATTTGCCGGATCGGTATTCAGCGTAATGGGATATGGTCCTGTTAGCCCGTAACAATTGTTCATTCCATTTGAAATCGCATTGCAGCGCAGCGTAATGAAATCCCTTAACTCCTGTGCATTATCATACCATTCCTGGTACGTACCAGCCCACCTGTTGGCATGAGCAGTCATCTCCGGCGACAACAATGTGATAATGCTGTCGAGCTTGGTCAGCATATTATCGCAGCTGAACACGGTATTCCACAAGTCAGCCATGCGGTTGATGTAGTATTCGTTGAATTCGGGATTTGTGCGCAACTTGTTTAGAAGTGCTATATGACCTTTCGGATCGGAACCTCCTGATAGACCTTCCACATCACATGGATCGGCATATGGAGTGGTATTGGGAATGCCTGTGTAATTGATGTAATGACCAAAGGTGGCGTCATTATCCCACAGGATATATCCCCATTTAAGGTGCGTTCCAGTGCTATCGAGTCCGCGCCACCAGCCGGTGTTGTAATTGAGCCAGTCGGAACATACGGCAAACATATTTACTAGTACATAATCGACCAGGCTTGTAGCATCGTACCGATCCATCACCCACTGGTATTGCGCCGGAACGTTCATATTGCTGGACATAGCAGTTGAGTAAAA
>JANWID010000147.1 GCA_025450095.1 Bacteroidia bacterium
AGAGCGGAAAATACAAAAGGAAGCATGCCACCAATGAATAATGCGGCAATAACTTTTGAATCGGCCAGGTTGATGGTATGGATATTCGTTGTGGTCATGAATGCACCGAAAAGCGCAAGTGCTGTTAGCGCCGCAGAGGCAATAGCAAATCCTTTTCCTATGGCGGCGGTTGTATTACCAACCGCATCGAGTTTGTCGGTGATTTTGCGAACTTCCTTTGGTAATTCGCTCATTTCCGCAATTCCGCCAGCATTATCGGATATAGGACCATACGCATCAACTGCTAACTGAATACCGGTTGTTGCAAGCATTCCCACTGCAGCAACTGCGATTCCATATAAGTGTGCATAATAAAATGAACCAATGATGGAAGCTGCAATCAACAGGATCGGAATTGCAGTCGACATCATGCCCACACCCAGTCCTGCAATAATATTTGTAGCTGAACCCGTTGATGATTGTCGGACTATATTCAACACAGGTTTCTTTCCACTACCGGTATAATATTCCGTAACAATACCAATCAGAACTCCCGCCACCAGACCGATTATCGTCGCCATGAAAACACCGAATGCAGTCATATTAACATCTTCACCATATAAAGTATCATAATAAGTCCAGGAATGCGGTAGCATTGCGTTCACAACAAACCAGGATGCGATGATTGTCAAAATAGCTGCACCGATCGAACCGGCATTAAGTGCTACCTGTGGATTACCACCTTCCTTTCCGCGTACGAAGAAAGATCCGATAATGGAAAAAACAATACCCACGCCTCCTAAAACCAATGGCAACAGAATACCAGCCATCCCATTAAATTGCGGATCCAGGTTGGAGTCAAGAATTGCCGTTCCCAATACCATAGTTCCAATAATTGATCCCACATACGATTCAAACAGATCAGCACCCATACCTGCAACATCACCTACGTTATCACCTACATTATCTGCAATGGTTGCCGGATTCAACGGGTGATCTTCGGGAATTCCCGACTCAACTTTCCCAACCAGGTCAGCACCTACATCAGCAGCCTTGGTATAAATTCCACCACCAACACGTGCAAACAATGCAATGGATGAGGCACCGAATGAAAAACCGGTTATAACTGTCAGCACACGATTCATTTTTTCAATGGTATCGGTACCGAAATACTGCTGATAAACTATAAATAAACCTCCCAATCCCAGTATACCAAGACCGACAACACCCATTCCCATTACAGATCCTCCGGAAAATGCAATGGACAATGCCTTAGTTAGACTGGTTCGTGCAGCATTCGCAGTGCGGACGTTTGCTTTAGTTGCCACTTTCATCCCGATGAAACCTGCCAGGATGCTGCAGATAGCTCCGGTAATAAATGAAACTCCGACAAGAGGATGCGATAATTCTGAATCGGATGTAAGGGCAAGAAGTCCGGAAACACAAGCGATGAATATTGCAAGAATCCTGTATTCGGCTTTGAGAAATGCCATAGCGCCTTCGGAAATATATCCGGCAATGCGTATCATTTTTTCATTACCAGGATCCTGGCGTGCTACCCATTTCGATTTCCAGTAAGTATATATAAGCGCAAGCACTCCAAAGAGAGGAATAGAGTAGATGATGTTTTGTGAAGTCATATAAATTGGGTTTAAGAGAAACGTAAAATTTCAAAACAACCCCGCACAATTCTGATGTGTACGGATTCGGATAAAGCTAAAGTAAATAAATGATTTATCCCGGTCAAATCGGAAATAGATACAATAAAAGAGGAGCTTTTCCTATGTAAATGAAGAGGCAGTTCTGACTCTGAACTGTTAAATGTTGCGTGTTTCCTTATTCAAGCATTCATATACATCACATCCTTCACAGCCTTAATCACCCGTGTAGGATTTGGAAGGTAAGCTTCAATGAGTGTAGGAGCGTAGGGCAGGGGAACATCACCACCCATGACGCGGATAACAGGTGCATCGAGGTAATCAAAAGCTTCACGCTGCACTTTAAAAGCGATTTCTGTAGCAATGGCTGCTAATGGCCAGGATTCTTCGACAATGACGAGACGATTTGTTTTTTTTACGGAATCAATAACAGTAGCATAATCGATAGGTCGGACAGACCGCAAGTCGATTACTTCAGCATCTATATTTTCCTGAACCAATTCCTCAGCAGCTTTCAGTGCAATTTTCATCATTTTTCCAAAAGAAACAATAGTGACATCATTGCCGGCACGTTTGATATCTGCAACACCGATTGGCATCACATATTCACCTTCAGGTACCATTCCTTTATCACCGTACATCTGTTCCGACTCCATGAAGATCACAGGGTCGTTATCTCGGATCGCAGATTTTAATAATCCTTTAGCATCTGCAGGGTTTGATGGTACCACAACCTTCAATCCCGGACAGTTGGCATACCAGCTTTCAAAAGCCTGCGAATGTTGCGAGCTTAACATTCCGGCGGATGCTGTGGGACCACGAAAAACTATGGGCACATTAAAATTACCACCCGACATCGACATCATTTTAGCTGCTGAGTTGATCACCTGGTCGATAGCCACCAATGAAAAATTAAAGGTCATGAATTCTATAACTGGTCGCAACCCGTTCATAGCAGCACCTACTCCAATTCCCGCAAAGCCAAGCTCAGCAATTGGTGTATCAATTACTCGACGCGGTCCGAATTCATCGAGCATTCCCTGACTTACTTTATAGGCACCGTTATAAAGTGCAACTTCTTCCCCCATCAAAAATACCCGCTCATCGCGCCGCATTTCTTCAACCATTGCTTCACGAAGTGCTTCCCTGAACTGTAGTTCTTTCATAAAATTTTAAAATATTGTGGCTTAAGCCGGCCTCAAAAATAGGAAAAACTACGCTTTAGCGTTATATCGAAAACCGGATGCTTAATATCATATTATTACTAATTGAAAATCAGGTATTTAGCTCCTGTTGTAAATCAAATCCCCGGGAGTTTTTGATAAAATTTTTGATATGGATATTTTGGCGGAAATAAGTGCGAAAACAAAAATGGTAACAAAAAGTAACATGGTATTCAAATGATCGATTTCAAAGTAATTATTTTGTTCTGCATGAGACAGATTGTTATGCATCATTTCATTCAGGACTCTACCTGTGATTAATGCCAGAATAAATGCGATCACCGAAGATACTATCAGCAGCACCATGATAATATAAAAATAAATTCGTTGCGATTTATTTTCTGATAACCCGATTGCGGTAAGCGTTCCGATATTGGGTTTAACTTTTTCAAGATGCGCATTAATAACTTTCCATATAAATAATGATACGCTTAAAGCACTGATGAGGATAAGAAGATATGATGTTATAAATGTTATTTTACTCAGGAAATTAAAATTTTCTTTCTCCTTAACCTGGCTTTCATCCATTCTGATTGCACTCATTGCATCTTTGTCCTGGTTAAATGATAAATCAAGATACTGATTAAATGACCGGATACTGTCGAGGTTATTAAAGTAAATTGAAATATAATCATAGGAAACTGGTGCAAACGATTCATTAATTATTGAAAAGGAATGAAATTTTGTTAATTTCCCTGCATGTTTTTGCAACTGCGGATCTTTAATCAATCGATTGTAAATGGAGTCCAGTTCAAAAGCATTTGAAACCGATTTTAATTCAAACATCAGGTTATAACCCTCCACATTTCGTTTAATAAGATCTGATTTGGAATGGTAGGCAATTCTTTCACCAAGTAAATTTTGTATTTTATCATATATCGCATTTGTGCTCTCATTATTCAAGGAACTGAAAATATTAAGCGTGGTACTGAACCGGATGTCAAACGCGTCCTGGAATTTTTGATTCCAGGCTCTGTTAAAATATTCGGTAATACAAAATTGATTTTTTCCCGGTATTTCATTCACAACAGCAATTACGGGCACGGTTACAGGAATCCAGATGAATGCACCCTTCTCGGGAAGATACACCGCATGATCGATCACAATAAAAGCAGTATGGTCGGGATCGTAATTACAATCTTCAAGAAGCTTTTTACTCACAATAATTCCAATTTCTTTCTCATTGGTAAACCCTGAAGAGTTGCCGGATAGATAATTTGAAGAATTCAATATTTCTTCTTTTAATAATTTGCCATCATTCTCCAGGTTTATAGTGCGACCCTTAAATTTAACAGGTTCCTGGCTTTTTTTATCTCTGAACCACCATAACGATTCCTTGAATTTGCTGGTTCTGTTGAATTGATAATGATTCTTTGCAGATTGATTATCCAGGAATTCAGATTCAAGTTTGGAAATGGTGGCACCAGCGCTTGAATTGAAAGGTATGTTTATGGGAACCCAGTTGACAAATGCACTTTTCATTTTCGAATCAAGGTAATCCAGGCAACCACTTGAAAATCCTACACCCATTAATGAAAGATATATGATGAGTGGCAGGATAAACAGGTTTATGTTTTTTTTACCGGCGAGTGATTTACTTTCCCGTTTGAATAAAAGTGTGTTAAAATATTTATTAAATAATGAATTTGTTCCAGTTTTCCAGTCACCCGGACGTTCTGTTTTTTCAATTGTATTTCCATTATTGAATTGAGAAAGTACTTTCTCTTTAAATTCCACAGGAGTACATTCATTGTTATTTTTCCAATATGTCGATGGGAAAATACTTTCCTTAACAACTTCACCTTTTTGATCCTTATTTAAAGTAATAAGTACGATCTGGTCGGCATGCTCCATCGCGAGATCAATATCATGTGAAACAACAATGGCAGTGAGATGATTCTTAACCGACTCTTTAAGTACCTTCAATAATTCAAAGGCATTTATTTCATCCAGGTTTCCTGTTGGTTCATCGCATAACAGAACTGTTGATTTACTGGCCAGTGCCCTTACAAATGCAAGTCGTTGTTTTTGCCCTCCTGATAAATTCAGGGGAGGAGTATTTAAATCTACTTTGTCATAGGTTAGCCCAAGACGCTGCATTATTGGAATGGTTTCCTCCCGGGCTTCATTTTGTGAAACAGAATTCTTGATCATCATTGAAAGACCAACATTTTCGTATGCTGTAAAGCTTTCCATGAGATTGGTATTCTGAAAAATGAATCCCAGGTCTTCCTTTCGTATTTGTTGAATTTGACGGAATCGTTTATGTTTCCATAATTCATTAAATTCAATAGTACCTGATGATCTTCCTGATGAGTATATGACTTTACCCGAAGCGATGGTGTTATTCATTAGCCCAAGCGTTTCAAGAAGCGTACTCTTACCGCCACCGGAAGGACCCAGGATAAAAGTTAATTTGTTACGGGGAATGCCCAGCTCGGCAATTTTTAATACGATATTACCCGTCCCGGATTTATAAGAGCAATCCAGGTTCAGTATTTGAAAAATATTATCTGTGGTGCTCGCAGTACTGTGCATTATGGTAAATAGTCCTGGGGAATCCAATAATAGCGATTGCCACTAATGATGGTTGTATAGCGAGGGTCGGTTTCCAATGACTGTAAAAGCTTGATCTTTGAATGCACTAAATCATTAATGGCATAAATATCCTTATTCTCAACTATACTTTCATTGGTAAGATCTCTGAGCTTATATTTTTGAAATAATTCATTTTGTGCATTAATACCAGTAACCATTTCCTGGATAGTTGAAAGAAATGAATTCTGATTCATTTTCACCAATTGAGCTGTTTCGACTCCGCCATAATGAGTTCTTAATATTTGAAGATAGGCATTATATAAATTATCTCTGGGGTTTCCAGAGCCACTTACTAATGTTGCCAGTGCATCTTTCAATCGTTCATATTCTCCCTGGTTTACAAATAATTGATATTCGTAAAGCGGTTTTGATAATCCATTTGCCTGGTAAGGGGCATAGGCGGTAATAAACCACTGGTAATTGATATCAGATAGAAACTGTTTGTAGGTAGGATCATCAGGATCGATTCCCGCATTCTTGAATAACAGTCGCATTCTGGGAGAAACAGGCATGTTTTTTTGACCGGCACCTTCTATTTTGGAAATGGACTGGTCTATGGTCAGATCAACATTATTGTTTTGGTCCTTAATAAAATTGCTGATTTTACTTGACAGAAGTTCGGGATCATATCTTTTTCCACTTTCATTTAACAGGATAACTCCTTCAATCGGCAGCCTGCCACCACTTTTTAAAACGAATTCAGAACCTGATTTTTCAGTGAAATTGGGTTCGACAGGTTTACCTCCGTTTAATGTCTGGTCGACTTTTAATGCTGTTTTCTTTATGAAGTAATAAAGTTGATTTTTATAATCAAGATAAGTGTCATCATTTCCGTCGGCAACTCTTAATGCAAAAATTGAACAATTGAGAGATGCAGCTTTGTTAATAATATTCTGAATAGGGTAATTTTTGTTTTGGGGGTGTTCAAGGTGATTGCCTGCGTCTCCCAAAATAATAAGAATATTGGTTTCTTTTTCAATATCTTTTTTATTAAATAGATTAACAGCATTGTGCAACCCTTTATAGAGTGCTTCAGGCAGATCCTTATCCACCCCGCATTCTGCAGATTCCTTACTTACCTTATCAAGAAATTCTGTTACCTCCGTTCTGTTGGAAGTAATTTCAAGCAGTTGAATGGAACGATCACCCAGGGGGCACTTTTCGTGAGCATAGTCCCTGTACACTACAACCCCATAATTGATCTGCCTGTCGGTTCTTGCAGAGTAAGCCAGTAACTTTTCAGTAGTCGAATCAATGGATTGTTTTATGTATGAAAAATAAGGTTGCATACTTCCTGTTCCGTCAATAACAAAAACAACATTAATCTTATTCGACCGTGGTAACTGGTCGTTGAATTTTTTATTATAAATATTCTGCTGATCCACGGAAACAACCGGAGCTCCGTTGGCATCTACAATCTGGGATACATAGCCGGTAGTAATGATGTTATTTACATCTCCCTTTACATCTCCCAGGATAGGATATCGTTTCCACTCTCCGGAATATCCCGTTGACGGATTGGCTTCCTTCCATAATATTTGCTTTTCAATTTCAGGATCAGTAACAGGTAATTGTGATTTTGCGTAGTCTGCAGCTTCTTGTTTAGAATCAAAAACACAAGCGAACTTTGAACTATTCATCCTTTCCTTCACTGAGATCTGATCATTGTTTGGAATCAGACACATTCTCTGATCCCAGATTTGTACAATTCCCTTGGGTACCCAGCCTAGAATAATAGTTCTTGCTTCTGAAGGATAAAATGTTTCCTTTTTTCCAATCAGGTATTTGTCACCTTCTTCTTTGAACACAAATAGAAAATTAAACAGGCGCAATTTATTTGCGTTTCGTGTCTTTTCACTAAAGGAAGGGGAATCAAATAATTTGACTGAATTATTTTCAATATATTCTCCGGGTTTGGATAGTGCTTCAATACTATGTATAGTAAGTGCCTTTTTTGTAAATTTGGTTTTAGAACTTATAAGTGAATTTCGCCAGAGTAACATTTTTGATTTTTCTACCCAACCAATATAAACAGGTTCTTTGATTATTTTGCGATTATTTAAATCTATTACTTCCGGATTATACTTTATGATTTCAACGGCAGTTGGATTTTCATTGATTACATAAAATGCATCCAGGAAATTAATTTCGCCGGATTTCGTTGTTAATTTATCATCTGAAAAAACCGGATTATATAAACGATCGGAATACACTACCCAACTAAAAATACTTTTCGAACTGGAACCATTGGTTGATCGGATCTGAATAGTTCCATCAGGTCCCGAAGGAGGCTGGTATACATCCGGATCCGAAAAAATAGTTTTGCCGACATAGGTTCTTTGTTGGGAATAGACCTGAGCAATAGCTAAAGACAGAATAAATAAAACCAGAAATATTTTTTGCATAGTTTATTGCGTTAACTGATCTGAAAGTGTGTCAGAGTTTAATAAATTTAATTGTAATTCCCGATTTTATTCTTGGTTGATTATAAAAGTCATATTCGGCTATCATACTATTTTCATCAAGACTACCGGATCGGTTGGAATAGTATAAATTAACCAGTGTTTCCCCGGTAACGTTTCCAACTAATTTAATTTTTTGAGCAAGTCCGGAAATAATTTCTTTAGGTTGACCAATTAATGATTTATAAAACTGATCCGTAGCGAAATAATGTAATGTTGCGGGCCCTGTAACATTGAATGGCTGGTTGAATAATGCCTGATCCATTTTTTCATAATCTTCACTTTTATTTGGAACTTCCGAAGCACCAGAATAAATAGTTTCAAGAATTTGATCTGACTTCATATATTTAACAGTAGGTTTTGCTGAATGACCATTACTTACCATTATTAAATATTTGTTTTTTGGTTCATTTGTTATTGAATCGTTTACGATTTTAATTTTTTCAACCATTTCTGGTGTTAATCCATCCTGGGGAGTGAATTTACTATTATCAATATATATTAAATTCAACGAGCTGTAGGCTACTGGCTTTTGTACTGTTGAAGTATCCTTTGTGGTTTGTGCTGAAATTATTTTTGATTGCGAAAGAAATAGCAATGACAATAAAAATAATCTGGTAATTGGAATTATTATTTTCATTTTAATCGTTATAAAATAGTTGAGCTCGTTAATATTAATAACTATTTACTAACTTTTATTTATTGCAAAATATACGCTACTATTTTTTCGGGACAATTACCGGAATTTTCAGGAATTTTAATTTTACTCACCTTAATGCGTTGGTAATATGAATCAAGCCCAATTCTGTTTGCCAGGTCTTTTAAGGAAAGAGACGATTTGGGCCCTTCACTACTCATTTTTAAAGAAGGAATAAACTCTATTGTGACCGATCTGTTGTTGCAAAGTAATCTGGCGAGTTGTTTCATATAATTATCAACTTCTGATGGTTCTGAAGCTGCTGAAAACATAGCCTGGAGCATATTTCCTATTTTCGCAGAATTTAATGGTGTTCCGGATTCCTTTGGACGGATTTTAATAGATTTTGATATTGTTTGAGTTTTATCCAGAGTCAGATAAATTGTATAAACATTGGGTACACTATAGGTATAACTTACCTCATTTGTATTTGAAAGTGACATATCAATTTTACCTGCGCCATTTTCTCCAAATGACCAGTCGTATGAAGTAAGCCCTTTTTTATTGACCTTGAATATTAGTTTAGTATTTATTTTGAGCATTTCTTTAGCCGGAAATTCTATTTCGGCATTGGCGTAAAGATCAGCAGATTGTTTTGCTGGTAAAACTTTGATTAAAGTATCAAAAGAGCATTTATTATTGATAGTCAGTGTTAACGGAAATTCTCCAGGATTTGTATAGGTATGTTTCAATGATTTTTCATTACTGGATTCCTGGCCATCACCAAAATCCCAAACCCTGGAACTAACTCCATCCGATGAATCTGTTACCATTATGGATTCACCCGCAACTATTGTGGCTCTGTCTATATGAACTCCTTTAATTTCACAATTTGCCGGCCCGGAAAATAACTTGTATAAAGTATAAACAATGGAAAGCGATAATGCTATCAACAAAGTATATTTTACGCTTTTATCCATATAGTAACCGTTTTGTAAATCTTAGCAATTATTGCAATTTGTGGGTTAAACCAATGTTTATGGAAACAGCATTCCATTTTAGGTATTTGGATCCGGATACCAGGCTGGTTGCTTCTCCCGTACGATCGGTTAACATGTATAAGTCAGGACTATTAACCTGGTTTGAAAATGATATATAGCCTGCGCCTAATTGCAAGGCTGTAGTTGATGAAATATCATAGGATAAACCTCCCCTGATTTCAAAGACCATTCCTGGTTTGAATTTGTACTTTTCTATATTGTCTATGCTTCTGTTTATTGCAACATCATAACCCGCACTGGAATGTTCATTAAAGTAAGAATTTGTTGCAATTTCATTTGATCCATTAAGTGATTGTGCCTGATTTGCTGTAATAATAAAATCACTTAAATTTTCTGCTACTGAAAAACCCAGTGAGTTATTAATAAATGAATACAAAGCTTCATAATTAAATGTGTTATCCGTACTGGATCTGTTTGAAATCGCGAAATTAATTCCGATTCCTGCACTTGCAAATACTCCCATTTTCTCAGAAAATTTTGTTTTTACATGCAGAAAGAGTGGGATCCTTAAATAATCTGTTTTGATTGTTTCAACATATTTTGAATCAATTGAAATAATTCGCTTGTAAGATGTGCCATAGGCATCTACTGAACGATATCGAACATTAAATCGATCAATAGATACCTCTGAATCATAATGAGCATATGATAATCCAATTCCATAGCCAAACGTTTTTGATCTTCCTGTAAATTTTGAATATTCAAGTGAAATTCCAAAATACTGGGTAGCATTTTCTTCAACTGATACATCCGACATAGTTGACGAATTTGCCAACATGGATTCATAGTTCATGGATGACAGTCCTGCATGATCGAGTTTAGTATCTGCAGATATATCCTTGGATACAATCAATGTAAAATAGCTCTGGCTCACAGGTGGCAAACAGCCTTTAAATTCCATAGTGCCGGCTTCTTTGGGACATTTGTCTATGGAATCAACTACAAAATCACCATCCAAATCATTTATGATTTTTGCATTGGATCCTATTTTGGTTATCCTGTTTATGGATGCTGAAGAATTTTCATTTAATTGGATTTCAATTTGAATGGTATCTTTTACCTGCACTACATATTGATACTGTGTATTTGCTACACCAGAAAGGGATTTCTGCATTAAAACCATCACCTTGTTTTTACTCAATTGTGAAAAATCATAGGAAACATTTATTACCTGTGCGGTTATTCCGGATGGATAATATTGTTTCATTTGTTTCATATAATCTGGAAGTTCACGGAATCGGGAGCTATAAGGACTTTCCATATCACCTTCGAATACGGAAAGAATTATTTCATCATAAACTTTTGCATTTGGACTGAATAGATTGGTGAAATCTTTTATTGACTTGTCATTCTCATCAAGGCTGCCTAAATTTTTTAATTCCATTAATGAGATGTATGACTTTATAAGGGAATCAGAAGTAATCCAGGCAGTTTTTTTTTGCGTCCAGTTTGAAGACTGGGCAAAAGCAAAAGAGTACGATAATGAAAATGCGAAACAAATAATCGCCTTGGTAAAGTAGGGTGAAATTTTCATGATCCGGCTTTTATTTACTGGTTATAAAAAACTTACCTGTAACCGGGACAGCGTCTTTCGCTACCATGGAAATGAAATATATACCCACTGCATTATTGATATATGGAACCGAAATCTGATCTACAATTAGTTCCTTTGAAATTATTTTATCGAGCACCAGGCTTCCCCGAATATCATGTAAATACAACCTGATCGAACCTGTATAGTTGCCGCTTATCAACAAATCAAAGCCATCTGTGTTTTGATTAATTATATTGAATTTGATTTCATTTTCATTCATAATTTCAATTGTTCTGCCAGATCCTGTTGGAGAGTTATAATATGACTTTGTATAACAATTTCCTTGTGATGTTATCACCCAGAAATATTTATCCAGGGTATCAGCCAGGCTATTTAAAATAAGATCCTGGTAGATTTCTCCTGGTAAACTAACCGGTGTTAGATTTAAACTGTCGTACCCCCATTGATAACTCTCAAAAGAGTTGTTCATGCAAATCAGAGTTTTTGCACCTGAATATAAATATATAATGGTGGTATCCGGTGCTTCAGAGGTATCAACAATAAAAGTAGTAGTTCCGGTTATACTGCAGTTAAATTGATTTGATGCTATAGTAGTAACTGTAACATTCCCCGATATACCAGGTGGTATATTCAGAATGCAATTTGCCAGGGAATCACCAATTATTGTAACAGTAACAGGAGTAACACTCCATACATAATTGATCCCGGACTGTTGATTTGATACCATAAAGTTTACCCCATGTGTGTTTGAACATACGGTATCGTTTACAATAGTTGAAGAAATAACCGGTTGTATTCCTGCAGCGGGGTTTACAGTCGTGGTTACTGTTGCTTGTGGTCCTTCACAGCCATTCGCTTCAGGTGTCACGATATAAGTAACGGAACCGCTATTTATTGAATTGATTAGTGTAACCGTTTGTTGTATTGGTCCGGCAACCGGAGTGGGTTGTGCTGATGCCCCCGTCAAATTAGTTGAAGTAACAATCCATTTGTACATGGTACCAGGAACATTATTCGGTGCGGCTGACAAGCTAATATTGGTAATTCCACCGGAACAAATCGGATTGACAATATTTAAGGGTACAACACTAGGCGTAGCTTTGACCGTTATTTTTATTGCAGATGAAGTGTCATTGCAAGCTCCGGAAATAACAACCCGTCGATACCAACGATCTGCAGTCAGAGGTGGCGGATTGTAGTTTTGACTTGTATTAGCACCGTTTGCTGACCCAAACCCAGATGATGGACCTATTGTACTTTCCTGCCACAAATAACTAATGCTGCCAGTTCCTCCTGTCACAAGAGTACCTAAAAGTGTATTAGGTGTATCAGCATAACAAATCGATTGTGCAATTCCTACGGTATTGGGAGTTAACCCCGGATTTACAGTTATCTTTATTGAAGCACTGGTATCATTACAAGGTCCGGCTGTTGCAGCACGGCGAAACCATGTGTCAGTACTCAACGTTAAGGGAGAATAATTCTGATTCGTATTACTACCCGGAGCCGCTGTAAATCCTGTGCCGGCTCCTGTTGTGCTTAGCTGCCAGAGATAAGTAGTTGTACCATTTCCACCGCTAACATTTGTTCCGGTTAACGGTGCTGGTATTTGATTAGCACAAATCGTTTGTGCAGCACTAACTGTATTTGTGGATAAAACGGGAAATACAGTTATTTTAATTGAAACAGATGTATCCGAACATAGTCCTGCCGTGACGACTCTGCGATACCATCTGTCAGTTGTTAGATTTGGAGGGCCATAATCATGATTATTGTTAGTCCCTGGTGCAGCTGTAAAACTGGTTGATGGACCGGTTGAACTTTCTTCCCATTCATATTGTACTGTACCGGTACCTCCTGTTATAATGGGTCCGGTAAGAATTAACGGAGCAGATCCGGAACAAATGGACTGTGCACTTGAAATTATATTTGCAGGTGTTAAGGGTGAGACAACAATTGATAATGTATCGAATGCAGTATCAGCCGATGCATTATAAAATAATAACACACTGAAATTGTATGAACCTGCAGTCATCGGGGCGACTATGGTTGTAGTGGTAGTTACACTTGTTGTAATAAATGAACCACCATTGTACCATTGAATAGAGTCAACCGGATTACATCCTGCAGACGGATTTGTATTAAATTGAATATCAGCGCCGGCACATACAGTATCATTCGGGGCACTGAGTGATACTATGCATTGAGAGACTGCAATTTTTGAAAAACATGTAATCAATATAATTGCACCGAAGAGATACTTATTTGATTTCATTCAGGTGTGATTATTAATCTTTTTATTAGATATAAGATCAAATTACAAAGAAAAAATTCATAATATCAAATCTAAAACAGGAAAAACCGGTGCACAGGTGATAATTTGGTAATGAAAGTTATTTTTTTTAAACTTGATCCCCTCATTATAAAACCTGATTTTATGAACCGCTTAATTCAATTGTTCAGTGCTGCTTTCCTGTTCCTGGTTCTGATGTTTTTTACTAGTGATATTCAAGCGCAGCAATGCGATGAAAACTTCACGTATATAAACCTGAACCAGTATGTAGAAAATGAATATGGACCGGATTTAATATCTGTTTGGGCCTGCAAGCAGATTAAGGATACCAAGGTTGAACAAAAAATCTATTTTAATATCAGGAACCTTACTGAAAATACCATTTATATTTCATTTAATGGAACCATTTATACAGATGGTGGAACTGAAGAAAAGCTGGATTACGACAGTTTATTTAAAACTCTGACTCCAAGGTCTGAAATAAATGGCTATGGTAGTATAGTCGATGATGATTTATGGCTAAAGCTTACAAAAATTCATTCTTCAAAAGAAGATAAAGTTGCAGATGTCACTTTTGAGCTCTTTAATGTGACTAAAATGGTAAATGGTAAAGAGGTTGCAGTGCTGCCCAAAGGTGGTTTGAAGAAAACACCTAATATTGATTCACTTATACAAGGTAATTTACAGAAGAAAGAACCAATACCACCAGATACTAGCAATCTGATTATACCTACTCCTGGCGATTCTAGTAATATTGCAAAAAATGGTGGAATAACTGAGGTGAAAGATACTTCAATAAATAATCCACCACAGCAAAAATCAAATAGGCAGAAAAAAAAGGAAGCTAAGGACGAAAAGAAGCGCCAGGAAAAAGAATTAGCAGAAAAGAAAGCTGAAGAGGACAAATTAAAAAAGGAACAAGAAAAAAAGGCACAGACACTAAATAACAACGGCATTGCGAATGGATCTGGACAGACTTCCTCTTCAGGTACATTGAGCGGAAATAATGGAGATACACTTTCAGGTGGTTTAACAGCACCTGATACAACGAATAATAATAAAAAAATTGATACCACTCATGTTCAAACTATAAACTACGCAGAAAAAGGCCCGACTGATGAAGATATTAAAAAAGCAAAAGGTCAGGTGATTGAAAAAATAAAACAATTGGAAATTAACTTTTCGACTTTGTCAAAGAAAGACCTTTCCGTTGTCTCATGGCAAAATACGATTGATAATACGGTGAGGATGTTTATTGATGAAGAGCAAAGAATACAGATTTCAACGCTTCATCGAAAATCCGTAACGACCTTTAAAATCCGGGTTTACTGCCAAAGATTAAGAACGGTTTTACCTTACGATAGCGCCAGTGTTGAAAATGCGAATATATATTTTGTAACTGATTTTAAGCCAAATGCCAATGGCCAGTGGGAAGCATTGACTGTCTTTACCCAAACTTTCACTGGCTTTCGTGAAAATAAACCTGTTTATTCGGATGTAACCGAAAAAACAATAAGGGTTATTTTAGACTATAAACCCTTATATGCTGATGGTGTGCAAAAAGGAAATTGGGAACTTTTATTGGGAGATATAAAAGTTTTGAGTACCAAGGCATTATGATAAGAAAAGTAATAATCTTCTTTTGTATTGGTTGGGTTAGTGTTACTGGAGTTATGGGCCAGGTAATAAAGGATGATCGTTATGCGGAAGTGTTTGCATTCAGAGTAAAATTACTCGATGAATTTTTTGAGCGATTTAATAACGATTCTGCATCATTTATCCGGAGTTATGCAAACCTAAAAGCAACCGACAAACAGCCTGTTTTTACACATGAAGCTATTTTAAAATCATTATTTGATCTTGAAACTCATAAATGGGATACTGTTACTTTAAAAAAATTTATTGGTAATATCTGCAATTCTGAGGAGTCTCAGCAACTGAGTTTTCATGATGATCATTGGTATGCCTTGCTCGATTGTACTTTTTTGCAAAATGGTAAATCCATGCCTGTAAAACTGGCTATGCAAATGATCACTGATTCTGTTAATGGTTCAATGAAGTGGGTTATTTGCGGGGTTTTATCTTCGTATTCGGGATCCGAATTAACCTCAAAGGACAAAACATTTATTAGCCCCACCGATTACGGAGTTGATTTCATGAGTCTTGAAAAAGCATTGAATGATAAAAGGAATTTACCAAATTACCTTCCAGTGTCCATGAATTATGATCCGCTTTCAGTGTTTGTAGCCGGATTAAGCAGAGGGGAAATAAAATTTGTCAGGATTAATGAGATCAGCTATCATTTTTTGCAGATTACTGGTTGGATCTTTTCTATCGAGTATTTTGTCCGTGACAGTTATAACTCCGGTTGGCTGATTAGTCAATTAATTAAAACAGGCAGAAATGAGTTTGTTCAGAAAAGTACCTATAAAAAAACAAGACTCGGTATTTTTAACAATTGAAATATGTTGCGAAACAAAATACTGTTATTAATATCATTGTTTACTTGTAATGTGACAAGTTTATTAGCGCAATCGAGTGATACCCTTGATGCTGACAGAGATTCTATTTGTGCAATAGTTTATAGCCAGTTGTATTCATTACAAACTATAATGAATTCCCTGGTCGAGACAAAAGGAGACCCAGATTTGTGTCACTCACTATTACATCCTGTAATGGATACAGCCAGCGGGATTTTTTATCCTGGGAAAACATTGATCCAGGATGATATTTCTAATAAGTCTTCTTCAGGTATTGCCAGGAACCTTTCGGTCAATGAATATTTTGAAAATTTTATAAATGATCTTGAAAAAAGTGGTATTATTTCAATTCACTTTAATAATCTTAGAGTCGGTAAACCTTCCAAAGGATTAGAATTTAATTTCATTAATGTTGTTGGAATCAGGGAGTACAAATTCAAAGGAAGTACTTTATCATTGGAAAGAAAGATCACTTTTATTATTGATGATGAAAGAAAACTAAAACCAATTTTTATAGCTACTATCTCAAACTATGACCCTGCAAGTGATTCTTTAAAGTCAGAGTACATCGATTTAAAAGAAGCTTCTAATCGGTATGCGAAAAAATATTTTGGTAGCGAATATGATAAAATGACTGAGGAGAAAAGAAATTCTGTGTTTCAAGAAAAGTTAAAAGAAAAACTTCAGGCTGCAATTGATGCTGAGAACTATCAACGTGTGCGCAACCAGATAGATAATCAAATTAACATGCTTCTGCTTGAAGTGGATGAATTGATTGAGAAAAAAGATTGGAAAAATTGTGAAGCTAAGCTTAATGAAGCGAAAAATCTGGATTCTGATAATCTCTTAGTTAAAGCAAAAAATTTACTCTTCCTGGGAATAAAACCAACTTTCGAAAAGGAAAAAAAGAAAGGTGATGAATATTTTACACAAAGAAAACTGGCCGAAGCAAGAGAAAGTTATAAAAATGCTATAGAATACAAGTCAGAAACAGATGACATTAGCGCTGTTTCAAAAAGAATTTCTGAGATTGATGAGATATTAAATAATATTGAGAATGTTCAGCTTAAAATTGACCAGGGCAGGGTTGATATAGCTAAAAAAGACCTGGAAGGATATATACTTGCTAATAGCGATGTGCCGGAATATTATCTGTGGCTGGGTGATTGCCATATGAAAAAGGGTAAATATGATGATGCTTCTTTGAATTACAATATAGCTCTAAAACTCAATTCAAAAGAGGCTTACCGCCGCCTTGCCCGCATGTATAATGCATTAGCGTTGAATAATAAATACTCTGATGATTCATATTATAAAGCAATTCAAAATTATTCACTTTACCTGAAAAGTATAGAAAGTGCTGAAGCCAGGGACGAATTATCAGCTACTTACTATAATTTGTATTTGTATAACAAGAAAACTCAGAGTTTGCACTTAGCCATACTGGAGTCAAATAATGCAGTTGCATTAAGTCCGGATAACAGGAATTATATTTTCAGGCTGGGACAATTGTACTATACTGCCGAAATTTATGATTCATCAAATTATGTATTTACAAAGACTTTGAACATAGAAGGTAACAAGGATGATGTCTTGAGTTATTTCAACAGGGGTTTGACCTTTATAAAATTAAAGAATTTTGATAAAGCCGGAGCTGATTTTGAAAGGGCCAGGATGCTGGGAATTCCGTCAACGGAGAGTATCTTATTGGCAGCGATTACTGATAGCCTGGCTACTTTTGCCAGATCTTTTTATGATAAGCAATTGTTTTCCGATGCTGAAATTAATTATACTAAAGTTATAGCAATCAGTAAAGATCCATATGATGCATATTTTTATAGAGGGAATTCCAGGTATTTACTAAATAAATTTCCTGTTGCTATTTCAGATTTTACGGAGTCGGCAAAATTACTGGCATATAAAGCTGATAGCGAAATAATGATTGCGAAGTGTGAATTTGGATTGAAAAAATACGAGAAATCATTCGCTGTATTAAAACCATACGTAGATAAGCCTTTGCTGAATCCTATAAAACAGAAGGAAATTTATAATTATGCGGGAAAAGCGAAGTATAACTTAAAGGCTTATCCGGATGCTTCAAAATGTTTCGATTTGTCATTACAAATTGATAAAGAACAACACGATATTTATTACCTGTGGGGTTTATGCTTATATCGACTAAATAATTTTAAAATCGCGATAGAAAAACTTAGTTCAGCAATACGGATAAATGAGATAACTCCTGAGTATTATTTTTACAGGGGATGTTCATATTATAAGTTGAATCAATGGAAGAATACCATCGAAGATTTTAATAAATTTAAAATAATAAATAAGGAACCCGTTTCGGCAAATGATGAATATATTTTAGAGAGTAAGTATCTCGGTTATGCTCATATGGAATTGGAACAACATGAAGAATCAATTAATGCTTTTACAAGATACCTTGTAATTAAGATTAGTGATCCTGAAATATATCTTAAACGAGGAGTTGAATATAAGAATAACAGAAACTACCCTGCAGCTGTCAGCGATTTTCAAAATGCGATCAAATATGATTCATTACCAGGTTACGCCTATGAAGCCTGGCTGAATCTTGGTGAAATCAATCTTGAATTAAAGTCTTTCAATGGTGCTCAAAGTGATTTTACCAGGGCAAAAGAAAATTACAAAGGATCTGGTTGTGATTTGAGCCAGTGGGGACTGGCACGGGTTTATTTCGCACAAAAAGACGTTCCACAGGGAGCTAAAGCACTGGAGACATATGTCCGTTTATGTAAACCCGAAATGAAGGATGTTGAGAAAAATGAATATGTGAAGCCTTATCGGAAGGATGGACTTGTATTGCCGATCCTGGAGAATTGAATTTATATTAAATTTACTATATAAAAAAAACAAAATGACTGTTGCACGAATTGAATTGTCCGATGATGCAAAAAGAGCTATAAATATTGCTCAGTCGATCGCTAAAGAATATTCAAATCCCAAATTTACACCCGCTCACTTATTGCGAGCGATGTTACACAAGGATTTTACCCTTCGCAATTACCTGGAAAAAGCAGGCAAGGATTTTTATTTTATGGAAGATTGGGCAGATGTGCGAATTGAATCATCTCCTAAAGGGACTAAAGTTGAGGATCCTTCCGGTGATGATAAAATTGCCGATGTGTTTGCAGAAGCTGATAACATTCGTATAAAACTTTCGAAGGATGATGTGGACCTGGTGAGTTTGCTGGGTGCAATCAGCACTCCTGGAATTGCATTTTCTTACGACCAGTTAAAAACGTTCCCGGTAACGGTTGAAGAAATTGTTACCAAGTCGATTGAAAATTCGACTATTGAACACGCCATAGGATCAACGGGAACAGCGAATGAAAAATCCGGTGTTGCTCCTAAAGCCGGAGCACTAAATAAGTATTGTATTGATAAAACCAGTCTTGCCCGTCAGGGAAAGCTGGAAGCTGTAACCGGAAGGGATAAAGAAATCAGAATGGTTTCAGAAATACTTGGTCGACGTTCAAAACCTAACGTAATTATCATTGGTGAACCTGGAGTAGGTAAAACTGCCCTGGTTAACGGATTTGTTCAACTGGCACTTGCAGGCAAAGTTCCGGAGAATTTGAAAGGGGCTGTTATATTCGAGCTCGACACAGGTGCCTTTATTGCTGGTGCATCCTACAAAGGAGAAGCAGAAGACCGGATGAAGAATATCATTAAGGAGGTCGGACAATTTGACCGGGCTGTACTATTTATTGATAATATCCATGCACTGTTAGATAAAAACGGAGCGACTCCGGGTCTGGCAAATATTCTCAAGCCTGAACTGTCGCGCGGTGAACTTACTATCATCGGAGCTACCACTAACGATCAATACAGGAAACATATTGAAGGTGATGAAGCATTTGGAAGACTATTCGAAATTATTAAGGTGGAAGAACCCGATGAAGTAACTGCCGACCGAATGCTTCAGATCGTTGCTCCAAATTTTGAAAAGCATCATAAATTAAAGTTGGCGGAAGGAGTGATCACTGAGTCCATACGACTTGCAAAACGTTATTTGAAAGAACGCAGTCTTCCTGATTCCGCAATAGATCTGATCGATCGTACGATGTCGGCTATAGTAATGATGTCGGAAACATCGAACGATGAAATTGATTCGCTTGAAAAGGATTTGTCAGAACTTAACGGAAGGCGGAGCGATTTGAATGAAGAAGATTTTATGAGAGAATTACGATGGATGAATGCATCGCTGAAGAATAAAATCAGTTCCGTATTGATTGGGCAGGTAGAGGATGATCGGGATCCGGATAAATTTGACTCTTCTGAAGAGATAAACAACTATCTCAATGAAATGATAAGTAAACTCAAAGCGCTTGCAGCTGTGGTGAAAGACCGGGTAGAGAAAACTGATGTCGCAGCAGTAGTTTCTCATAAGACCGGTATTCCACTGGGAAAACTTCAGTCCTCAGAACGCGAGAAGCTTCTGAATATGGAGGAAATTCTGAAAAAACGAGTAGTTGGTCAGGATCATGCAATCAAAGCAATATGTGAAGCTATTCTGGAATCAAGATCCGGGTTAAGTCGACCCGGTCAGCCAATTGGATCTTTCTTTCTCCTGGGTCCAACTGGTACAGGCAAAACCGAGCTCGCGAAATCACTTGCAGAATTTCTTTTCAATGATGAATCATCTTTGATACGATTCGACATGTCGGAATTTAAGGAGGAACATTCAGCCGCTTTGTTGTATGGGGCTCCTCCGGGTTATGTAGGTTATGAAGAAGGGGGATTGCTTGTAAATAAAATCCGTCAGCAACCTTATTCAGTAGTTCTTTTTGATGAAATTGAAAAAGCGCATCCATCGGTTTTCGATTTGTTTCTGCAGATTCTCGATGAAGGTAAATTACATGACAGGCTTGGTAAGGAAGGTGATTTTTCAAATAGCGTAGTGCTATTTACATCCAATATCGGAAGTGATTTCGTTGTGGATAGTTTTAACAAAGGCATCATACCAAAGTCGTACGATTTGATGGAAATCATGGGAAAATACTTTCGCCCGGAATTCCTGGCCCGGTTAACTGAAATTGTTCCTTTCTCTCCAATTACAGAGAGTATTGTTTTAAATATCTTCAACATTCAGTTAAAGAGTCTTCTGAAATCACTTGAAAGGCAGGGAATTTCATTGGACTTAACAGACAAATCACGCGAATACCTCGCTAAATCAGGCTTTACACCCAAATACGGGGCAAGGCCTTTAGCCGGTATAATCCGGATGCAAATTCGAAGGCCACTTTCACGAATGATAATTTCGGGTCAGCTGAAACGAGGTAGTGAGGTCAGGCTGGATCTGGATGATAAAAATGAAACTATTTGGGATATTAAATAAAAACTTATATTTTAACGCTGAAAAAAGATTTAATCACCTAACCAAAATAATTCTTTAAGCATATGATGAATTATGGAATTGGCGGACAAGAAGTCCCCAAAGAAGCAAGTGAAGGGATGGCGGATATCCCGATGAATAAAACATTGATGATCGAGAAGCTTACTGCTGATGCTCCTGTTAAAGCACAAATTGTAGAAGGATTAAAGAACGCTGAAGAAGTATTTTCACATTTTAAACCTGCTATTGATGTCGATTTTCAAAAAGAAGATGGTTCGGATACTAAGGAGCAACTTCAATTCAGAAATCTTGGTGATTTCGGAGTAAAAGGGATTACTAATCAGAGTGCATACTTGAGAGATCTGGAATTACAAAAAACAGAGTTTGCTAAAGTGATGAAGCAGCTTAAGTCGAACAAGGTGCTTAAAACCGTCCTGGAAAATCCTGATATGAAAGCAGCTTTTATTACGGCCCTCCAGGCCATGGCCCAGGAAATTGAAGAGTCCAAATGATTTTAAAATACCGGAAAACTGGTATTTGAATTAGTTTTCTATTGTAATAATTTCACTAAGATTTATTGTATTAAAACAAAATAAAATTTATCAATATGTCAGAACTTGATCAACAGCAAAGCTCACAGGCTGAATATAAAGAAAAACCAAAATTGGATAATGCCAGTCAGTCACTCGATCAGAGTGTAAATTCACTCGCGAAATACGGAGGATTTGATTTACTGGAAGCGGTTATCGACGGTGCCAGTAATCTTAACCCGGAAAGAAAGGCAAAAAAGAAAATATTTCTGACGGAATCGGGAAAAAAAGCAGACCGGCAATCGCTTAAAAAAACCATGCAACTATGGATGGACCTGATCAATGAATCAGAAGCAGTGGGTGACATGATTGAGAAGGCGCAGACCAAAGCTGAAAGTGCAGATAAATTGCTCAAGAATAATTTGAAAAAAGCGCTCGATTCAACTTCAGATCTTGAAAAATCATACCGGAACGTAGCCTTGTTTTTTAAGAATGCAGAGTCCGATAAAATCAAGAATATTTCTTTTATGAATGCCGAGAAAGATCAATTAAAAGATCTCGATAATCCTATATTTTTTAACAAGGTCAGGGATGAACTTCAGGCGAATTATGACCGGCTTGATCTTCGGGATAATTATTCATTGATGGTCGTTCCGGGATACCTCGGGGGAAATGCGGTAATTGATAAATGGGCTAAAATGGCCTATGAAAATAAAGTGATGATGGTTACCGATTTTGAACATCTCGATAGTCCGGATGATGTGATGGAACTTTTTGAAGAAGCCGATCTTGCAGGAGGTGATATTTTTAAATCCGCTGTGATGATGGGTTGTAATTACCTTGTAGGAAGGGGTAAAGCCGATGAAGTCGGTGAGGATGATGATTTGTATGTTCCTCCGAGTGGCGCACTTGCCGGAACTTTATATAAAACCCTTATGGCTCAGGTATCCGCAGGGAAAAAACACGGTTCGCTGAGTGAAGTGGATGGCGTAAAATTCGATCTTAAGAAAAGCGAAATTGCCAATCTTGAAAAATTAGGCCTTATTCCAATGGTTAACGAGTACGGAAAAGTAATGGCGTTTTCAGCTAAAACGCTCTTTAATGGCGACAACCTGGGATTGCAAACATATTCTGTAGTTCGTGTTTTCGATTATATTACAAAAGTGCTTATGGATTTTCTGAACCGGAGAGCATTTGAGAATTTCAATTCAAAAATGCAACAGGATCTACGAGGACAAATCATCAAATTTCTCGACAGTGTTACAGGACCTGGAAAATTGATTGAAAGTTTCAAGATTCAAAGGTTCGAACAGGATCCCAATCAAAAGGACAGAGTTTACCTGGATATTCACATGACACCTTACTTCCCGGCCAAGAGTTTTATGATTAAAATGGATGGCCAAAAAGGTGATGATGGTACTGCCTGGGCCAGCGAATACGCGAAGGCCTGATTTCAATCAACAATTTTATTCTGAGTTTATATAAGTTTTCACCATGTCTTTCAAAGGTGAAGTAGAAATATCGGCTCCTCAAACCGGGCATTTAAACAAAACTAAGTTCAATGTTTTGGACTGTAATTACCGTTTTTATATGCCTTCCGATAATTATGGAAGAATTACCGGTCGCAGGGTAGTTGGTAAAATTAATTTTATAATTGAAACTTCTCCCAGCACTGTTCAACTGGCAAATTGCCTTTTTGTCAATGCAGAGGTGGAAGGCAAATTCGTTTTTTTTAACAGAGATGCACTCTCTAAAATGCTGGAATTGGATTTCAAGAACGGAAGGATCATCGACATGGAGACCGTGTTTTCCAACAATGGAGATATGCCACTCATTAACCGTCTAATCGTATCAGCTGAAAAACTGACACTGACATCAGAGGGAAATGTAGCAGAGGATAACAATGACTGGGAAACAAGATCGGAATATTAATGGACGGGTATTATCAAACAATGATTGTTTAATTTAACCATACTAACCTTTAAAATTTTAAAAACATGTCATTCAAAGCAGAATTCGAAGTAGGAGGCAATAAGTACCGCGTACTTCATTGCAGTTATTCATTACATCAGGATATTGATCCCACTGGGCGACCATCATCCGGGGTTAAAGGCGGAACAATACAGCTGGAAGTTGAATCAACTGACAAAACCGCTCTGACCGAGTGGATGGTTGACCCATTCAAACACCAGGACGGAAAAATCACTTTTTACAAACGCGATAGCAATCAGAAATCCAAAGAACTTACCTTTAAGGAAGGATACCTGGTTTCTTATGCTGAAAACTTTACCAATGTAGGTGATAATCCTATGACAGAACATTTCGTAGTTTCTGCCAAAGAGGTAAAAATGGGTAATGCGGAGCACAAAAACGAGTGGCCCGTTTAATTTTCCTGATATTCGATCATTCCGGGAAATAGCCATCCCGGAATGATTTTTTATTTTCTCATTTAACCGGCACAGCACATATTGCGCATGGAGTAGTTGTGTCGTGCCATAATATCCCATAACATGGCTCAGAACATTCCAAAAGTTACTGTTAGCATCCAGGGGCAGGACAAACCTGTTGTTTACCGAAATCTTGTGGTTAACCAGGTTGTAGCAGGTCACCACCAGTTCAGTTTTATCTGGAACGTAGGTGAAATAAAACACGACGCAGGATCTCAGCTTGATGTTGTTAAAAATACTATTGGCGCTACAGTTTCCATTCAGATGGGCGATAACATGTTTACCGGCCTGATCACACAGGTGACGATACAGGAGGAAACCGGAAACTCACAGGCCTTCACGATCAAAGGTCAGAGTCTAACAATTTTCCTCGACGATGTACCAAGGTCCGCATCTTATTACAAAAAGAACCTTCAGAAGATTATTAAAACCACGTTGGAAGGTGTTCCTTCCAATGTAATGAAATCGACCATCTCGCCGGCTGATACAGAAGACAAACACTATGTGGTTCAATATAACGAAACCGATTTCCAGTTTATCACCAGGATGGCCACTCGCTTTGGAGAATGGTTTTATTATGATGGTACCGAACTCCATTTTGGAAAAGCGGGAGATTCGGGTGCTACGCTAAAAAGTGGAAGCGACTTAACAAATTATGTTGTACAGGCAAACATCAAACCGTCGAAATACGGAATTTATTCCTATGATTATCATAAAGGTGAGCGGATCAATAAGGAACTTTCCAGTTTTTCATCCGACGTAAAAAATGATTTTTCAACTGCAGCTGCCGATAAATCTAAGGAAGTATATACAAGAGCCGATGATCGTCCGATGCATGGTTTTATTACTTCCAACAAAAAAATGCTGGATGCCACTGTGGAGTTAGAGAATAAACGTTTATCCGCCCAACTGTTGACTGCTCATGGAGAAAGTAAAAACAGCGCATTAAAAGCAGGATGTAAGTTTGTGGTTGAAACTGTAAATGGTAATTACGATTACATTGCAACTTCCGTGATTCATTCCTCGCAGGTGACAGGACATTATGAGAATTCATTTATTGCTGTTCCTGCTTCGGTTCCTGTGCCTCCGTATACCGATCCACTTGTTTATCGTGATGCCGGACCGCAGACTGCAGTTGTCAAGGAAAATTATGATAAGGATGGTATTGGCCGGATTAAGGTTCATTTCAATTGGCAGAAGTCGAGTGAAATGTCACCCTGGATTCGGGTAACTACATTGCATTCAGGAAATGAAAAAGGGATGTTCTTTATTCCTGAAAAGGATGAAGAAGTCCTGGTTGATTTTGAGAGTGGTGATGTTGAAAAGCCATTTGTAACTGGGGCCGTTTACCATGGTGGTTCTAAATCGGGTAAAGAAGACAAAGACAATAATTTCAAGATAATAAAAACAAAAAGCGGCAATACCATCACATTCGATGATAAGGAAGGAAGCATTAAAGTTGTTGATAAAAAAGGAAGTTCTGTATATATAAAGGGAGATAACACAATTGAAGTTACATCCCAGTCAAAGGTTACGGTAAATTCAAGTGATATAGAATTGAATGCCGATAACAATATCACATTAAATGCGCAAAAGGATATCATATTAAATGCAAATGGTGAGATTTCAGCAATTGCACTCAAGGATGTCAAAATTTCGTCAAGTACGGAAAAAACTACTCTCGAAGCACTGCAGGATGTATCTATAAAATCAAGTACAGGTGCCGTAAAAGTGGATGCCATGACCGACTTCAAGGCCGTTGGTGTAGTGAGTGCTTCTATAGAAGGCTTGCAACTTGATCTGAAGGGAACGGCGATGGCGAATTTACAGGCGGCGTTGGTGAAAATTAATTAATTGATTCACTTTTAGATTATCATTAAATGCAAGAAAACATAAATTAAAATTCTAATGAAGGAAAATGTTGAATTAAAGGAAATCCAGGAGCCAATTGATAAATTATCACAAAATCAATTGGAAACATTCAAATTTCAGTCTACTATAAAATTAGTCCTGCTTGAAAGAGGAGATGAGTTATGGAGAGTAATTAAAAGTCGCGGAAATATCAGATCGTCTTTCTGGTTGGATAGTAAAGGTCTTGAAGTAATTTTTTCTGACTTTTATCAGAGGTTGTTAGCAGATAAAATGTTGAAAAAAGTGAATAACAAGAAAGGAATACTTGAAGATGTTTCCAGAAACAGAGCTGCCGTAAAGCAAGAATGGCAGGACAATTTCAACAGCATAGTTAAAGTTGCTGTTAGAAAACCGTTATATGCCTATTTTGGAATCATTGGTCCCCAACCTGATGAGAAAATTGATAAATTGTATGATGGAGGAACATACCAATATGTAGTTCCACGATTTCAGCATTACAAAGATGAAAAAAGCCCTGAAAAAATAGATGAATATATTGCTGTGAACGATTATAGTCGATTGGTAGAATCGTCCTGGTATAAAAGATTCCAAATTTGATTTAAATATTTTTTATTATGGGCAAACCCGCCGCACGAATAACTGACATGCATGTGTGTCCGATGGTAACACCGGCTGTTCCACCAATTCCTCACGTAGGTGGGCCGATTATCGGACCGGGAGTTCCTAATGTACTCATTGGAGGAATGCCTGCAGCAGTTATGGGTGACATGTGTGTTTGTGTCGGTCCACCTGATGTAATTGTATTAGGAAGTGTGGGTGTTATGATTGGCGGAAAACCTGCTGCACGCATGGGCGATACCTGTGCTCATGGTGGTGCAATTGTGGCAGGTTGTCCTACTGTTTTGATTGGTGAAATAAGTCCTGCTGTTGTTGCTCCCGAGGCACCATCAAATAATATGGCAGATGCTATGGGATTGAATCCCGACGATGTTATAACTCCTCAAAACGGTGTTGTAATTAATGAGCTTGCAATGGGTGCTACAAAATTGAGCGCTGCGTTTGCCACCCAAGTCTCACGCATCAGTGCATTAATTAAAGGTGCTGAAAACGGAGAAGAAACAGTTCATAAGCATAATGAGGAAGAGTGTAAGGTGCAGTATAAGGTAGTTGATAAGGAGAACAATCCTGCCAAAGATGTGAATTACGAAATCAGAACCAATGACGGGCAACAATTCAGTGGTAAAACAGATCAAAGTGGTATGACAAAACAAATTTCTGGTTATACCGAAGGAATGTGTTCGATATCTTTTCCGGATCTTTAAGTCTATGTTTGGCCTGCCAACTGACGTTGTTGTTATTCTGGCGATAATTCTCGTCGTAATGGTTGCTGCAGTTCTTTATCAGATTTTGTCGGATGATAGTTCACCGAAGGATGGAGATTCCGGAGAAACTCCTGAAGGACATGATCATTCCAAAGGGGCAGAAAATTGTGCTGCCTGTCAGGCTTCTTCTAATCCCAAAAATGTTAAAGTTCCTGAAAAATGTCTTGTATTGTTTCGACCCGATCCAGCGTGGAAAGGTGAATATGGTTTCGATTGGCTTCGTGAAAATGATACCGGCTTATCAGGTGATGTACATTACAAAAACATCGTTGGTAGTTATGGTTCAGTTTACGCAACCGAATCTGCAGCAGTATTCACAAAAAGCGACGCAAAATATATGAGTCTTAGAAATGGTTCTTACGGCCCATTTAATGTCAGTTGGAAAATAGATGCTGCCGGGAAAACATATTCCTATCCAACCCCGGCACTTAGCTTGTTTCCTAAAGATCAATGTTCAGGCAATTCAAAAAAGTTTGAAGCTAAGGTAAAATTGAAAATTGAAGTTGTTGGTAAGGAGCCTGAAATGCTGCGATTCGATTATAATAGTGAATTTCTGGAGTTGGATAAAAAAGAAGTTTCTCCCAAATCAGTTGGAAAGCACGAAATGATGCTTACTATAAAAAGTATAAAAGAATCAGACAAGGACCTTGAAATAGCCGTTTATCCATATAAAGATGAAAAAGATTCATTATCCGGTAAACTGATAATCCTGAAAAATGATAAAGCTAACAGGTATAAAGCAAAAGTTGTTTTTGTTAAAGTTGCCTCCAGGATAAATGCGGTAGCAAAAAAAGGTGGGACTACAGGCGAAAAGGCATTTTTGGAACGATACCTTTTCCAGGGATTAATTAGCATTGATCTGAAGGAAGAAGATCTGAACCTTGTTGGTGATGCATCTTTCAATACAAATTGGGTTATCAATCAGGATCCGGCTACTAAAGCCGTTAATACTTATGCGGCTGATGATACCACTATACATTCATTTTTGGAGGGAAAACTTTCTGCATTGAAGCCTGAATATTCTAATCATTTTAAAGTGTTTTTCTTTGACGAGTCGGGAGGTTACTTTAGTGGAGGGAATTATATTGGTTTGAATGGAGGTGCGAAAAGCATTCCATCGAAGTCGGTAGTATTATATAATTCGCACAATACCTCTACCACGACACACGAAATTCTCCATGCAATGGGTCTCCAGCACACATTTGACAATAATGGACAATATACTTATAAAATCGGGGAGACAGAAAACATCATGGATTATTCTCATCAACCATCCTATGGCAGTAAAAGCAGAATCACTACTTGGAAATGGCAATGGGATAAACTTCATTCGGTATTAGGAAAAGAATAATATCATAAATAATGAGATTGATCATACTGTTATACCTGGCATCACTTTTCGTAAGGTGCAATGCACAGGAACAGAATAAACAAATTCAGATGGAAAATTTTAACATTCAGGAATTCGAATCAATGCAATCTGGCGGTGAATACAGAAAAAACCTGGATGATGGCACATTAATAATTCAATTCGGTGATAAATCAGGTTATTTTGAAAAAAAATTTCCTAAGAATAGTTGGTATTATAATTACAATGAGTATTTCGGCAATGGAAAATTAAAGCTAAAGGGTACGTGCTTCAAAAACGGAGATATGCCTACAGGGATCTGGATCGAGTATGACATAGATGGAAGGAAAATTAATGAAACCAATCATGATTCGGGTTATAAGATGGCAGTGAATGATGTATTGGAATTGCTTGAACAGATGAAAATTCCTTTTGTAAAGGAAAATATATTTAATAAGCTTAAACGGTTTAATAGTGGAGCCGGAGCTCAATGGATTGCTGAATGGAAAATAATGGAAGGCAGGATTGAACGCGTCTATATTGATGATGCTACGGGTAAGGAATTGAAACGGGATAGTTATAAACTTGTTGAAGACAATTAATGAAAAATGGTACCTTAATTTAAATGTCACCTTCAAATAAAAATAGCGAGTCCTTTTTTGTCATTTTGGATGCTGCACGCATTTTTGGTGAAATTGATACTGCCCGGCAGTTGCAATCAAAATTTCTTAATCTTTTCACAGGAAGGGATGAAGAGCTTTTAAGTTCGGTGGCTCCATATATATTTTTATTTCAGCCTGAAACTGATTTTTCAAACTGGCTTAATGATAAAGGATGGGGAAATGCATGGGGTATTTTTATATCCAGCAATACAACCCTGGAGGAATTAAAAATTCACTTGAATAAGTTCCTTGTGGTCAGGGATGTTAATGGCAAGGAGTTATATTTAAGATTTTATGATCCCAGGGTTTTGAGAAAATTTTTACCGGCATGTGATGCAACGCAGCTTCGGGAGTTTTTTGGGCCTGTAAATAATTTCCTGGTTGAAGATGAAGATCCTGAATTCGCACTTCGTTATCGTGTAGAAGGAAATCAGCTTGCTCTTGACAGAATATCCAGGCTTGATTTCATGAAACAAATTGATTTATTCGAAAGAACGGTTTCTATTCCACGAATTAAAACCGATATTATCAATGCAGAGAAATCTCAAATAGAAAGTGACCCAAAATCTAAAAAAGGGTGGACATTTATGGTGGATTGAAAAGTTTATAAAAGAACATTGATCAGCACAATTGAAAATTTATAGTAAAATCTAAAATACCATGCAAATCAGAGTTGTTCGCTTTCAATACTCCGATAAATCAACTATCGGAATAATGTACATAAACAAGGAGTTTTTCTGTTATAACCAATACTATTTAAGATTAGAAGAGTTGAATGAGATTTATTATACCTGGAAAAATTTAACGTTTAAGTAAAATCAGATTAGTATGCGTCGCTATTATACACAGCCTTTAGATTTTGGAGCATTGAAATCCGGACAGGAAAATCCCAAATGCAATCTTCAGCAATCTATTGCGCTCCGTATTCACCTGATATTGATTACTTCATTCAGTGAATTCCGTTATGATACAAAATTCGGATGCCTTATTTGGGATAGTGATTTCGAAAATATTCCAAACATTACATCCTGGAAAGACAAGATGATGAAAGCCATAAAGGAAGTGGTGGAACGTTATGAATTGCGATTGCGAAATCACCAGGTGAGTATTGAAATTACAGAAGAAGAATTCGCACAGAGCGAAAAAGTCATGTTGAAAAGAGTTAAGAGGAGAGTGGATGTTATGGTGAAAGGTAATCTGAGGTCTACAAATGAAGAATTTTATTTTAAGGAAGTAATTTACATTAGCCCTGTATGGGTTGATTGAAACAAAAAGAGAATTAGAAATAAACTCTGTTGATGAAAACTAACGAACTGGACAATGAACTAAGCACAGAACAGATACGCAACCGCATGATTAGAAATGCAGCACGTATCTGGGGAGTGGATATTGAGGAGATTGAATCCACTTTTGATCCGATAATTACCATGATGATTGAGGCATGCTCTTATGAATTGAATAAGATCAACCGTGAAATGATGAGCTCCCGTGGAAGGATCATGAATCGACTTGCTCATACATTATCACCTGAAACACTTATCGGGGCGCAACCTGCACATACCGTAGTGCAGGCGAGAAGTATAGAACCTGAAACATTTGTAGATAGTGGTGCGCAGTTCAGCACGGTTATCCGTCAGCATGCAGCTGATGTCGACAGAAAGGAAATTTCAAAGGAAATTTATTTCAGTCCTTTGCGAAAATTTAAATTGTTTGATGCCCAGGTTCGTTATGCTATCCAAGGAACACGAATATTTGAGTATAAAACGCCTGTTAGCAAACAAGTACTGGCGGAAGAACACAGATCAAATTTAAACCCCCATACGCTGTGGCTGGGCCTTGAAATAAATCAAAAAATTCAAAACCTGAATGATTTTGTTTTCTTTTTCGATTGGAAAAATGACCCTGATGAGAATAAGTATCTGCATATTTTACCCCTTACTAAATGGTCAGTAGGTCCTTATAAGTTGGATGTATTGCAGGGAATAAATCAGGATTCCGAGCCGGAAGAAAGCATTTCAACCATTGACCAGGAGTATAATGTAACTCTTAGAACCCAGAGAGTAGTTGAAAAGATTTATCATGATAATTTTTATACTGTTTGCAGCGGAGATGCTACGAAAATAAAATTACAGGATTTCCTGGTTTCATACCCTTCGGAAGTGAATGATATTTTTTCTCCATCTGTTTTAGCGAAAATGCAGGGGAAGTTAGTATGGGTCAAGCTGCAATTTAATTCTACTATGCCGGTAAATGCAGTTCAGGATGTTTTTGTTTCTGTGAATGCATTTCCTTGCATCAACCGGAGATTAAACCGAATTACATATCAGCTAAAGAATAACCTGAATATTATCCCCTTGAATTCGGATAACCTGTTTCACGATATCCAGTCAGTTATTTCATCAGACGGAATACAATATCATTCCAACCCCATTGGTTCCGGATTTGGGAATTCGGAAGGATATTACACGTTGCGTAATGCGGGAATGGAACGTTTTGATCAACGGCATGCGACAGAACAGCTTACAAACCTTATCGACAGACTAAGAGACGAAAGTGCGGCATTTAATTCATTGGGGAATGACTTTATTAATATTCAAATCAACCAGGTTAATCAGGCTTTAACAATGATTGAAAACCGGCTCGACCTGAAAGGATCAAAGGAAAGACCTACACATTTTCTCCTCGTGAGACCTGTAAAGAAAAATGATACGGTCTTTGCGCGTTTCTGGAGCACCGATGGCCCGGATGCCCATGCTGTAAAACCTGGAGCAAAGCTCACTATCCAGGCCGGGGCTGATATTCGTTCCGATTCATTACAAACATTAATGACTACCAGCGGAGGCAAATTACCGCTTAATGAAAATGAAAAAATCATTGCTTTCAAAAAAGCGCTGCTTTCGCGGGATCGGATATTAACGGAAAATGACATACAGAATTTTTGTGTATTTGAGTTAGGTACCCTGGTGAAAAAGGTTACTGTTAATCGAACCTGGGAAATTCCTTCCGACAGGAAAAGTGGTATTACCAGGGTTATTGAAGTACGATTATTCCCATCTTTAAAGGAAGGGTTCGTTAAAAGCGAGTGGCGTGATCTGGCAAAATCACTACAAGCAAAAATCCGAATGCAATCGACGGAACTGATTCCCATCCAGGTCGTGGTGAATGTGCCTGAATTTTCTGAAGTCAAATCAGCATCCGAAGCATTTGAAAGGGATTAAGAATGGATGATATTAAAATAAATGAACATGCAGCCTGGTTAATTAATCAGATTCCACTTGATTTACGGGTTGAAGTAGTAATTGCTGATTTGTTAAAGGCAGGTATTACGCTGGATGATTATTTTGTTCAACCTGTGGGTATTTTCAAAAGACGCTTTAATAAGGATATCCATGAAGTAAAGAAAGTTGAACTTAATAATGGAAGCGATATTTATAACATACTAATTAACCGGGAAGGATTTTATGATATGCTTCCCCAGGGTCTGTTTCATAACCCTCCCGGAAAGGGAACAAAGCCATTTAAGAAAGCTGCCGAAATGGCGGATGAAGTGAAAGTAAGGAAAGCTGAAGAAAAGCAGGCCCGTGAATTTTTTGCTATATACGAAATGGAGCTTTACCAGCAACGACTGTCAATTGAATGGAATGAGCGAAATTTAATTGAAACCATGAGTATCACCATGGATGATGATGAGTTTCTTTCATACTGGGAGTTGCCACCCGTATTTGATAAAATTCAAAAGGGTATACTTTTTTATTTGTTTCCTATTATTGAAAAGATCAGGGGAAATATGGTATTGATGGAAAAAACTTACCAGTTGATCCTGGGAGAAGAAATACGGATGTATCAGTCACCTTCAGTTAATTCAACGGCCGATTGCGTTAAGGGAAATAACATTATTGGTAAGAAAAGGCTGGGACTGGATTTAGTTTTAGGTACATCTTCGATTCCGGTTTACAAAACTTTAATTATAGAAGTCGGACCGGTAGCCAACTTAAACCTTGTAAATTTTCTATCCAGGGGTCGTTGTTGGAAAATCGTGAATGAATTAAACCGGTTTTTTCTACTAGTTTTTATGGACAATTCTCTGAAAGTTGTCGCACAGGAGAATGGTTGGAAACTTGGTTCTGAAAAAGGTAGTACCCGGTTGGGATTGAATGTTACAATTTGATACAATTCGACAGCAACTTATTCAATCCGGTAAAAAGCTCCAGCCTTTTTTTCTTACATTTTCTGGAGGGGTGATTTCGTTTATCGCAGGGCTGTCCTCTTTAACAAATAAACGTTCCTTATGCTTTCCGATAAAATCAAGCTGGGAAAGTTTTAGGAAAATTGCATGTACCAGCTGCATGAATTCTTCTGCGAGTAATAAAGTTCCTGATATATCATTATGCTGGTATTCTGAACGTATGAGGCCGTTTATTTTTTCGTTAATATCAGAAGGTCCTTCGTCAATCCATTCGCAGATATAATTGATCAGTTCTTCTTTATCTTTTACAGGTATGTTACTAAGTGACATGGAAATATTATAGGAAAGACGAAGGAAATATTCCAGCATAAATATAGGAGGCTGGTTCCCGGCAATCCAACGGTAGCTTCCCATGTTGTCAGCAATAAAATCACTTACCCGGTTACAAAGGAAAAGACAACTTTTTACCAGTGATGTGGATTGACTTTTACCATGTATTTTTTCAATAATTGAAGTAATATTCCGGCCTGTTTCTCCCATCAGGTTCCCCATTCGATAATATGCATCCTGCAGGGGAGCATAACTGTTAACAGTCATGCAGGGTGGAATATAATGATCGAGTACCCGCATCTTTCCTGTTTGATATTGAAGCATTCCAACAACTATGGAATTTGCTGCAGGTGGTGAAAGCGACACCATTGATTCAGGTAATATTTGTAATTGGTAATCCGGCATAATAAAAGGGAAGCGGGGAGGAGTTTCGTCCGGATCAGGTCGCCCAGCCGGGATCCTGGCCAGTGAATTGACCAAGAGAATAACATAAAAGTTTTTTTCCCGCGTTTCATCGAAATTATATTCTGCAGTTAACTTTTCAATTTCTGTATTGACTTTTAACTGGTGATCCTGGCCAAATTCAATACGCATTCCGCCTGGAGTGACCGCCCTGCATGACAACAACTGAACCCTGATATATTTTGTGGGGTCAATGCTCAGCTTAATATTTAACGGATTCGTATTGTCAGATGAAGACGGGCACAAACCATAATTGTATTGATTTAAGGATAACGCTGCAGTATCACGCACCAGCTCCTTAACAAAACTATCTGTTTGTTCAAAATGATCTTTATTGATCTTCATTCCGTCAACCCAGTTAACGGATTGGTGTTTGAATGGAGGAAGCATATTGGAATACTGAGTTTAAGCTAAAATAATAAAAAAGCAGGTTCCCTAAACCCGCTCGGATATAATTATATTATTTTCCTGAATTTTATTCTCTCTCACCGTAAGAGACGGATCAATAAATTTATTTGATTGCCACCATCTTTTTGATTTGATATAAAATACCCATTCATAAGTATTATTCACTTCATTTCGAAACTGGACCTGGTTCATGCGATCTCTCTCATTGTACTCTGTCATCCAGAATAGAAATAACTCCCCGAAATTCAGCTTATCCTGGGGGGCTTTGAATTTCATCTGGGTATGAAACTGATCATTAATTACTTTCTTAATTTCAAACGTAACGATGAGAATTTTACTATTTGAAAAATCTATGGAATCAGGATCGGGTAAATTTGGATTTTCAGGATACTTCCATTTTTTGTAAAAGGGTAGGGGGATTCTTATTGCAAAATCAAATGTAGAAATAGTCATCAGCGGGAACAAAAAGAATAAAAGGCTGGTAGGAAAAATTAACCAGAATCCTTTCATTGGAGGACAAAAAAATACGATTATCCCTTGCAGAATCATTGCCGCCAATAATATGGTTAACGATAAGCTCATTTTCTGAAAGAAGGAATCAGCATTTCTCCAGCCAAACCGTTTGCCCATCTGCCATAAATGAATTATTCCAATCAGAAATCCATATACCTGGTATCCAATGAAAAAATAGGGTAAGGTTTCAAATTTAAGCCAGCCAAGTGCTGTTGGTAATATAAGTATCAGGATAATGACGATACTGTATTTTACAGCCTTTTTTCCGGATGCCTTTTGAGCACCAGTCATAAAAGCTGATTTACCTTCATTGGTCTTGGTTTGTACAAATGAATTAATCATTCCTGTTTTTCGATGCTATCAAGAAATTTATTTGGAATAAAACATAACTTGTTTTTGAAATAGTCAATTTAACCATAACTCATAACTATTACATAGATTCAACTTTAATAACTTCATCAACAACATCATCAGTGAATCCTTTACTCGTTAACATTTGTTTAAGTTTCTTGATAATCCTATCATTTTTATCAATATCTTTTTTTAATTTTTCGATTTGAAGCAATTTTCTCCGATCATTAATCCAATCATCATATACAAGCTTGATTTTATTTTTAAAATTATCCACTTCAGTTGTGTCTTCTCTTTTGGTAAGATTTAATTGTTGTAAGTAATTAACATTTATGGTCATATTCCAGGCATTGAAATCATCCGGATTTTCATAACTCAACATTTTTACAGCACTTCTGGTAGAGTCAACCAAATCTGAAAGCTCCGGAATAAAATTGTTTGCTTGTTCTGTGTTTTTTAACCTTTCTTTTAGTGTTTTATAATCCTTTCTGAAAAAAACCTTATCAAAATAAACTCCTATAACCGCGAAAACGATTACCAATATGAACATCGATAAAAACTTGAGGAAGGATTCAGTCCTTTCTTTCTTATTCAATGGTTCCATACCTTAAAATTTATTTAACGTTAAAATACTAATATTAAACAAGGGAAAAAAATTCCAAATTTAAATTTAGCAACGAATTTCCAGTGTATTACAAATGTAAACAAATTGATAAACTAATATAATCCAGTAAAGGAGAAAAAACAAGCGATTCTTAGAGAATAATTCGAATCTCTTTTAATTGAAAATCAGATTAATAGAATTCAATAATTTAAATTGACGTTGAAAATTTTCAATCCAGGAATAAAGATAAAAAAATCCTGATTACTGCAAATAAAAAGCAATAATTACAATTACTGGTTTTATATATTGTGGTGGAAATTAATTTATCAGTGGTATCACATAAAACTGCAATCCCAAAGTTAATATTATCCCTTACTCATCGTCACCAGGTACCTGAGAATCGATTCCTGCATCTGGGCGTTTATTACTTCAGTGCCGGCCTTTTTATTGGCCTTTCCGGTCATTTTAGGCACGATTTCATGCCATTGTTCTGACGATTTGGAAGCGGGGTTTTTCAGGGAGTGGCATTTAGTACATTGTTGTTCAAAATTTGTCTTACCCATTGTAAGTGATTCCATAGTCATATCGGGATAAGTAGTTTTACCTCGTTCCAGGTCCGCACCGGTAGGAGCCGGATTCGACACTTCCTTTGTGGTGGCACAGGAAATTAGAACTATACTGCAAATAAAAAGAATCAATTTTTTCATAAGAGGATATGGTTGGTTCACCAAATTTATTAATAATTTGATTGGTTTGAATGCTGTCTTGTCGTTTATTAATTACTGTAAAGTCTCCAGAATTTTTATAAGTTCCGGATCTGAAGGTCGTTTAGCATTTGCATCCACTATTATCCCATTCCGGTTTAACAAAATAAATCTTGGAATTCCATCTATTCTATAGCTTTTGAAAAAATCATCTTCGGGATTTTCAGCGAACAATTGAATGCCCTTTAATTCTTTGGCGCGAACCATTGATTTCCAGGTTTCTTTTTTATCCTTCATACAGATACTTACAAATTGTATTTGGCGATCCTTCAGAGTTTCGGTTAATTTTTTTAAGTGGGGAATTTCCATCAGGCAGGGCCCACACCAGGTCGCCCAAACATCAATGTAGACAAATTTACCTTGTAGGTCTTTCAATGTTACAACTTGATCATTCAAATCCCAAAAACTAAAATCGGGCGAAGGATTTCCTGCTTCTAATTTTTCCCATCTTCTGTACTCGTCAGTAATTTCTTTTTCAACTTTTTTATCAGAAATCATCGAGAGCATTTTCTCATAAATCACCTTTTTATTTGTAGAATATGCAAGGCGCATCGCACCATTCTCAGCTATGACCCGGTTCTTAATAGAGGGCTCTGTTACCATGCTATTCAGCATATCTAAATATAAAATGCCAAATTCAACGGAACTATTAGTTTTATGAACGATTGTAGTTTGCTGCTGAATTCTGGCATGTACAAGTTGAGCATATTCTTGAATAACCAGGAGATTCGTATCGTTCAAATTCAGTTCATCCAATAAATTCGGAAAGGAATCACTGACAGTATACGTTTGACCTTTGGCTACCATTTGCATGATGGTGTATGTGTGAAATGCCTGAATTTTGTTCAGGTACTGTCGTTTTTCTTCAAGTCTTACAAAATAATCACTTGCACCATTCAGTTGTTTCAACAACTGCTTTTCATTTTCAAAATAGGAATTTGTTCCGGAAATGAATTTGTCTTCTCTAATTTCCTTATTTTTTTCATTTCTGTGAGTAATGCTCCTTATCATGGAAGCAGCCAGATAATTATTTTCAACAGACCCCTTCCCTTCATATTGAAGAGATTCATCAAAATTTTTATAATCCAGTGAAGCTTGTAATTCAAATCCGGGTTCAAGGTACAGTAATGTGTACTGATCACTAAAATTTAATTCGTAATACCCCCGACTAACAGTCATAGTGTCATTAAACTGTTGATTTTTTATCGAGAACTGTTTGTCAACAGATCCTTCACTATTGGATAATTTAGCATTAGTTTCGTTACTATTTTTAAGGGTGACAGAAATGGAAGCGGTTCCTGAAAAAATTTGTGCCTGTATTTGAAGTGAATAAACAAAAATTATTATAAAAGAAAGCAAATTTGTTTTCATATTAGTTGGTATATGATTTAGTTCATAGTTTTTAGTCATGAGGGCTGTTATAAATAAAGTTGAATTAATTTAACAAATCTTTGTTCTTAATATCAAAGTACCAAGAACTAAGAATTTGTCAAAATTTCATATGCCCCTTTTAACTCCATATAAGTATGCTGATCATTGTTTTTTTGAGCAACTGTCATCCCCTGTGTATAAGTTTGTTCAGCTTGATTCATCATCCCTAATCGCTCAAGCAATTTCCCGTAATGATAATAATTTGGAATATAATCAGGATGATTCTGATTGACATTTTGCATCCATAACAGTGCTTCATCATCATTTCCAGCTTTTATATATTCCAGCGCCAGCAGGTATTTGGTAAAAGGATCATCCGGATTCTGCACTGAGAATTCCAATAACATTTCGATGCGCGAAACCGCTTTCACAATAAAATTATTTTCCTGATTTTCTCTTAAAATGTACAAGCCTCAGAATAACAGGCACCGTAGTAACGAGGAAGATTACAATAATAATCACATCCAGGTATTTTTTAACCTGATCGTTATCGCCGAAGTAGTATCCTATTGAAACCAGGCTAAACACCCAGATCACGGCACCGGCTATATTATAAACAGTAAATTTTCCCATATCCATTTTCACAATGCCTGCAACAATGGGTGCGAATGTGCGAATGATCGGAAGAAACCGGGCAATGACGATAGCTATTCCACCTTTGCGCTGGTAAAAATTGCGCGCCTGTTCGAGGTGTTTTTTCTTGAAAAGAAATGAATCCGGGCGGTGATAAAGAAATGGTCCTGATTTTTTACCAAACCAGTAACCGGAATAATTTCCAAGGATAGCACATGTGGATAACATGATATTCCAAAAACTGAGGTTAAGCAAGTCGTTGTCGAATGGTACGGATGTATTGGCGATGATCAGTCCGGTTATGAACAGCAGGTAGTCTCCCGGCAGAAAAAAACCGAGAAAAAGACCGGTTTCCAGAAAAATTATTAACATCACAATATACAATCCGCCATGATGAACGATCCATTCGGCATTGGTCAGATTGGTTAAGCTCTCAAGAATGGCATCCATAAAATGGCATTGCGCAAAAGATTGTGAATTAAGTTTTCAAATGTAAGATATTCCGTTGTGTTTTTTTTAAGCGTAGCGGCTTTGAGGAAAGAACTTATATATTTGATGCGTCAACATTACCTAATTATTAAATATTCCCCATGAGTATATTAAGCAGGAAACCTTTAAAAGCAATATTGGCACAAGCTGATGATTCCGAGAAAGGATTGAAGCGTTCGCTTACCGCAACTTCCCTGGTAGCCCTTGGAATCGGAGCTATTATCGGTGCGGGATTATTTTCCATTACCGGAGGCGCTGCAGCCAATAATGCCGGTCCTGCCATTACTCTTTCGTTTGTGGTAGCCGCGCTGGGTTGCGCTTTTGCGGGTTTGTGTTATGCTGAATTTGCTTCTATGATCCCGGTTGCCGGTAGCGCCTATACGTATTCCTATGCAACCCTGGGTGAGTTTATTGCATGGATAATCGGGTGGGATCTGGTGCTTGAGTATGCTGTAGGAGCGGCAACCGTTTCTATAAGCTGGTCACGATACCTGGTGAAATTCCTGGGCTATTTCAATGTCAGTCTTCCGCCTGAATTTACGATGTCACCATTTGATTCTGTAACGTTGGCTGATGGTTCGGTAATAAATGGCATGATCAACCTGCCGGCAGTTTTTATTATTGTGTTGATCTCATTGGTGCTGATAAAAGGAACCCGCGAATCAGCTTTGGTAAATAATCTTATTGTAGCCCTGAAGCTTTCCGTAGTGCTGATTTTTATTTTCCTGGGATGGGGTTATATTAATCCTCAGAATTACATTCCTTATATTCCTGAAAATATCGGCTCATTTGGTGAATTCGGATTAAGTGGGATTGCCCGGGCTGCTGCAATTGTATTTTTTGCATATATCGGCTTCGATGCTGTTTCCACTGCCGCCCAGGAAGCTAAAAATCCCAAACGTGACATGCCTTTAGGTATCCTGGTTTCGCTGGTGATCTGTACGGTATTGTATATTCTGTTTGCACACGTAATGACCGGAGTTACAAATTACACCAATTTCAGAGGTCAGGATGGTATTGCACCTGTTGCTGTTGCCATCGATGCCATGGGTACTCCTGACAGCAGTGGCCACATTATTCCTGCTTATCCATGGCTTAATAAAGCAATTCTGCTGGCAATTCTCGCAGGTTATGCTTCCGTGATCCTGGTGATGTTGATGGGACAAAGTCGTGTGTTTTTTTCAATGAGTCGCGACGGGTTGCTTCCAAAAGTCTTCAGTGAAGTTCATGCAAGTTTTTCAACACCGGCAAAGTCAAATATAATGTTCATGGCGTTTGTGAGTCTCTTTGCTGCATTTGTTCCGGCAAGGGTGGTTGGAGAAATGACAAGCATCGGTACCCTCTTTGCCTTCATCCTGGTGTGTATTGGTGTGATTGTAATGCGACGCAAGATGCCCGACGCCCCCAGAGCATTCCGGACACCATTGGTACCATTGATTCCAATTCTTGGAATCGGAACCTGTTTATTTATGATGGTCTTCCTGCCATTTGATACCTGGATCCGTTTGATCGCCTGGATGATTATCGGATTGGATGTTTATTTATTCTATGGATTACATCATAGCCATTTCAGGGAGAAAAGCGTTTCGTCGAACGATTACAAAATATGTTCGGTAAGTGGACTCGGAATGTCGGTAATGCTGATCGTTGTAGCGAATCTTCATCATAACAACGTTCCTGAAGATGCGGCACTATTTAATTTCTCTCTGGTTCTTGGGGTAGTACACTTGTTTGTTTACCTGTGGTTTTATTTCAGGAAACCTGTTTCAAAACCAGTAAGGTAGGCCCTGGTAGTGAAAGGTGATATTTTTCCGGTAGCTTGAGGATAAATTTGAATATTTCAGATTTATAAAAGTTTATACTTTTTATACGTAATGATTCTTCATTTACGGCCGGCTTTTGTTACTTTTTTCTACTTTTGTCCTTCCCAAAACATCCCTGTAAATGAAGATTTTAGTCTGCATTAGCAATGTTCCCGATACAACTACCAAAATCAACTTTTCTCCCGATAATAAGCAATTAGTTACCGCTGGAATTCAATATATTATAAATCCTTACGACGAAATCGCCCTAACCCGGGCTCTTGAGATCACAGAAGGTTCGGGTGGAACAGTTACAGTTGTTAATGTAGGCGAAAGCTCAACTGAACCTACCATCCGTAAAGCCCTTGCCATCGGAGCAACAGACGCCATCCGGGTGAATGCTGCACCACGGGATGCATATTTTGTTGCGAAACAGATTGCTGAAGTTGCTTCAAAAGGAAAGTACGATCTTATTCTTACCGGACGTGAATCGATCGATTATAATGGATCCCAGGTGGCTGCTATGGTAGGCGAATTTCTTGACATACCTTCCGTGTCAATCTGCAAATCATTACAGGTAGAGGGATCAAATATTATTCTGGAGCGCGAGATTGAAGGAGGAAAGGAAGTCATAAGTTGCCCAATGCCTGCAGTTGTAAGTGCAACAGAAGGCCTGGCTGAACCGAGAATACCGAATATGCGTGGTATTATGTCGGCCCGGACAAAACCGCTTCAGGTTGTGGAACCAGTTGCTGTTCCTCAATATTCCGAAGTAAAACAATACGATAAACCCCGTCCCCGTGGCCAGGTAAACCTGGTACCTTCCGACGACGTGGATAAGCTGGTTGATCTGCTTCATTCGGAAGCAAAAGTCATTTAGTAATTCCTTTTATTTATTATTCATCATTTATCATTCTTCATTTCATGTCTGTACTGGTTTATTGCGAGAACGCTGCGGGAAAATTCAAGAAATCAACATTTGAAGCAGTATCCTATGCTGCCGAAATTGCAGCAATGACCAACACCAGCTTAACAGCTGTTTCGGTTGGTGATGTTGATAAAGCGGAATTACAACAGTTGTCGCGATTTGGTGCAAACAAAATACTTTCTGTATCGAACGATCGCCTGAAAAAGTTTGTCAACATGGCCTACAGCGCTGTTATAGCAGAGGCAGCAAAAGCAGAACAATCAAAAGTGGTGGTTTTATCTGCTTCCTTTTCAGGGAAAGGTCTTGCACCACGCATTGCTGTGAAGCTTGAAGCAGGTCTTGCTGACGGGGCCATTGCGCTTCCGGATCTTTCTTCCGGATTCACGGTTAGAAAATCTGCTTTTTCAGGAAAAGCCTACGCTGATGTAACATTGACATCCGATATTAAAATCATAACAGTTATTCCGAATTCCTATAAAGTGGTTGAAAAAAATACGACGGCGGAAATTGTAGAATTTACACCTCAGTTAAAGGAAAATGAATTTGCTGAAATGGTTAAGGAAATAGTACGTGCAGCTGATAAAGTTTCATTACCTGAAGCTGAGCTCGTGGTTTCTGCTGGACGTGGGCTTAAAGGTCCTGAAAACTGGGGTATGATTGAAGAGCTGGCTTCTTTGCTCGGTGCCGCTACAGCCTGCAGCAAACCAGTTAGTGACGCACACTGGCGTCCACACTCAGAGCACGTTGGTCAGACTGGAATTTCCATCAGCCCCAATCTCTATATCGCAATAGGAATTTCTGGTGCAATTCAGCACCTGGCAGGAGTTAGCTCTTCCAAAACAATTGTTGTAATTAATAAAGACCCGGAAGCGCCTTTTTTTAAAGCTGCCGATTACGGAATTGTTGGTGATGCATTCGAAGTAGTACCCCGGCTTATTGAAACAATTAAAAAATTTAAATCGGTCCACGCCTGATTATTGAGGTGTTAATTAATCCTGTAAAAAGTTGCCGGGAGAATTGAAGAAAAGTCTTATTTTTATACGAGGAAATGATCCGGTAAAGACCGGATTCCAAAGGTCATTTTACCGGTATGAATAAAATCAAACTGAATATAATCGGACTTTCATTCAGTCAGACTCAATCGGGTGCATATGCACTGGTGCTGGGTGAAGATGATGGTCACAGAAGATTACCCATTATTATTGGAGGATTTGAAGCACAAGCCATCGCAGTAGAGCTTGAAAATATGACTCCGTCACGTCCGCTAACACATGACCTTTTCAAAAATTTCGCGATAAGTTATAAAATAGAAATTTCGGAAGTTATTATTTACAATCTGAAAGAAGGTGTCTTTTTTTCGAAGCTTATCTGCACGGATGGTACCGAAGAAAAGGAAATCGATGCACGGACTTCCGATGCAATTGCCATGGCCGTAAGGTTTAATTGTCCTATCTATACTTATGAATGGATCCTTTCCCAGGCAGGTGTCGCAATGGATGATGAAAGTCTTCCAATTGATGAACCACGTGATAAGCCAAAAGAGAAGGAAAAGAAAGAACGTAAAAAAACTACACCGGCTGAATTTGCCTCACTCAGCGAAGACGAGCTTAAAGAATCACTCATGAAGGCTATTGATGAGGAGGCCTATGAGTTGGCATCTAAAATCAGGGATGAATTGAACAAACGCAAAAAAACCTAACAGCAAAGTGTTTTTATGAACATCAGGTTTCGCTTAACTGTCATGAGTTTTTTGCAGTTTTTTGTCTGGGGAGCCTGGCTGATCACAATAGGTAATTACTGGTTTGCCACAAAGCAATGGAGTGGGACTGAATTCGGTGCCATATTCTCCACACTTGGAATTTCATCCATATTAATGCCTGCAATTACAGGTATTATCGCCGACCGGTGGTTGAATGCCGAACGATTATATGGAATACTGCATATACTCGGAGGGTTAGCTTTGGCTTGTTTGCCTCAAGCCAATAGCCCGGAAGTTTTTTTCTGGATCATATTTGCTTCCATGCTTTGCTATATGCCGACCATTTCACTATCGAATTCAATCGGTTATGCAGTACTAAAGAATCATGGTTTGAATGTAATCAAGGTGTTTCCACCTATCAGGGTGTGGGGTACCGTTGGCTTCATTGCTGCCATGTGGCTGACAAATCTTACTGGAAATAAAGCCAGTGCCAATCAGTTTTATATTGCAGCCTTTTCTGCAGTTATGCTGGGCATTTATTCCTTCACACTTCCGGCATGTCAACCACAGAATAAAACTGCACAATCAGGTTCATTATCGGAATCTCTTGGTCTCAATGCTTTTAAATTATTCGCAGATCGCAAAATTGCGATGTTCTTTGTGTTTTCACTTTTCCTGGGTCTTGCACTGCAACTCACCAATATGTATGGTGATACATTCCTTTCTGATTTTGAAAAAATACCAGAGTATGCCGATTCTTTTGTGGTGAAATATTCAACCATCATTATGTCGATTTCACAAATATCAGAAGCACTATTTATACTGGCAATTCCTTTTTTCCTTCGCAGGTTTGGAATTAAAACAGTGATGGTGATGAGTATGATTGCCTGGGTGTTGAGATTCGGTTTATTTTCGTTTGGAAACCCAACAGATGCACTGTGGATGATTGTCCTCTCCTGCATTGTTTACGGAATGGCATTCGATTTCTTCAATATTTCCGGATCCTTGTTCATCGAAACATCAACAGATCCGAAAATCCGCTCCAGTGCACAAGGATTATTTATGATGATGACGAATGGTTTTGGTGCTGTGTTGGGCAGTACGGTGAGTGGCTATGTGATAGATGCATATTTTACACACAATGGTGAAAAGGACTGGCATCACATCTGGCTGGCATTTGCAATTTATGCAATGATACTCACGCTGGCGTTTATGTTATTGTTTAAACATAAACATATTCCAAAAGAAGTAGAGATCGTCAACCATTAACTTTCGGTTGGGAGTCGTTGCTAACTATGAACGTCAAACCCAACACCCAATAATTACTGACCAATAATTTTTTCTTTCTGTTTTCTGATAATCTTTGCCATTTTCAGGAAAAGCTCTTCCGCAATAAAAGGTTTTGAAATATATTCATCAACTCCTGATTCGAAACACTTGTTGATTTCTTCCGGTGTTGCATTTGCGGTCATAGCCATGATTGGAAGATTGCGACGGTTGTCGTCAAGAGAACGGATCGTTTTGGTGGCTTCGTAACCATCCATTTCAGGCATTTGAATATCCATCAAAACAAGATCGTAATCACCTGTAGTGATTTTTTCTACTGCATCAATTCCATTTACTGCATGTTCAAGGTGAATATCCTTCAGATATTCGTTCAAAGTATCTTCTGCAACAACACGATTGAAATCATTATCCTCTACCAGTAGAATCTTCAACCCATGAAGTTTTGCAATCGGATCTGTCCCGTTTGTTTCCAGGGTTTGATTTGCCGAGGTTTTCTTTGCTGTGCCGATTTTAAAAGGAAGTGAGAAGAAAAACCGGGTTCCCATACCCGCCTTGCTTTCCAATCCGATTCGTCCTCCCTGCAGGTCCACAAGTTGTTTCGAAATAGTTAGTCCCAAGCCGGTACCACCATATTTTCTACTGGTATCACTGTTTGCCTGGGTAAAGCTGTCGAAAATTGTGGAAAGATTGTCTTGTGCAATGCCGATTCCGGAATCAGAAACGCTGAATTCAATTTCAATACTTTCACTGGTACGGGAAGTTTCGCGGCAACTCATTTCCACGAAACCTTTCTCGGTAAATTTTATCGCGTTTCCTACCAGGTTGATCAGGACTTGTGCAAGCCGGGAAGGATCGCCGTTCAGGCAAATGTTAAGATGATCCGGAATACTAATCCGGAAATCGAGTTTCTTTTCATCGGCCTTCATATCAAGAATATGTTTCACATTGATGAAAGTCTGGGGAAGGTCAAAGTCGATTTGCTCGAATATCATTTTGCCTGCTTCAATTTTCGAAATATCGAGAATATCATTGATGATCGACATAAGCTGTTCCGAAGCAGCCTGTATCATGGAAATGTACTTTCGTTGCTGTTCATCCAAACCTGATCGTAAAAGCAGATGGGTGATGCCGATAACAGAATTCATCGGTGTACGGATCTCATGGCTCATATTAGCCAGGAACTGTTGCTTGAATCGTTCTGAATTTAATGCGTGTTCTTTTTCTTTAACTGCCTGATCACGCTCCAACATGGCGGCATGTGCTTCCCGCATTTCATCAATTGCTGAAAGAGTTTTGTGAATGGTAGTATCAAGATCCTGGAAATCAATCGGCTTAGTTATGAAATCGAACGCTCCCCGGTTCATTGCCGTTCGGATGTTTTGTATATCGGTATAAGCGGAGATCACAATGCATTTACAAGGAATTTTCACTTCACTGATTTTTTCCAGCAATTGCAAACCATTCATTACGGGCATGTTAATATCGGTCATAACGATATCAATTTCGGTTTCCCGGTTCAATATTTCCAGCGCCTGTTCACCGTTTCCCGCGAAAAAAAATCGAAATTCTCCCGAGGTGATTTGCCTGCGGAATTTCTGGCGGATGAGCATCTCCATATCGTGTTCATCATCCACCGCCAAAATCGTTCTCCGGATCATTTTTTGTGAAAATTTCGTGGGGCTAAATTATTTTAAATTTCTGTTCAGGTGTGGTCACCTTCAAACTAAAATCTGAAGAGATTTATTACCCATTACCCGAACCCGCTCCAGAAGAAGGCGGTTGTAACTTCTTTTATTAACCGTTTATATTGTTGCTAATCAGAGGGGTATATACCCCTTTATTTTTGTGAACAAGTAATCCCGTTTTTTTTTAAAGTGCTGATTGAAAATTAAAAAACATCTTGTACCTTTGCCGTTCCCAAAAAATGGGGGGTAAAAACAAATAAAACCGTAACATGCCTACTATTCAGCAATTGGTTCGTAAAGGCCGCTCCAAGCTTGAAGACAAAAGTAAATCACCAGCGCTGACTTCCTGTCCGCAACGTCGTGGTGTTTGTACACGTGTGTACACCACTACCCCGAAAAAACCGAACTCCGCAATGAGGAAGGTAGCAAGGGTAAGGCTCACCAATAAGTTTGAGGTTACGGCATATATTCCCGGTGAAGGCCACAACCTCCAGGAACACTCAATTGTATTGATTCGTGGTGGCAGGGTGAAGGATTTACCCGGAGTGCGTTACCACATTATTCGTGGTTCGTTGGATACATCAGGTGTTGAAGGACGTAACCAGCGCCGTTCGAAGTATGGTACCAAGAAGCCGAAAGCAGGAGCCGCTGCAGCTGCTAAAGGTAAGAAGTAATAAATATCCTCATCTAAATCATAGTAAAAGTATCAGAACAATATAAGTTCAATGAGAAAGTCAAAACCAAAGAAACGCCTGTTGCTCCCCGATCCGAAGTTCAACGATATTACGGTGACCCGGTTTGTTAATAGCCTCATGTACGACGGTAAAAAAAGTACCGCTTTCAAAACGTTTTATGATGCCATTGAAGTAGTGGAGAACAAAACAAAAGAAAAC
>JANWID010000148.1 GCA_025450095.1 Bacteroidia bacterium
AGCACTCCGCCAAATGACCCTATGGGGGTGCGTGTGGCAGCGACAATATAAACTTCCTTCATAATAAGTTAAATGATTGATTTTAAAATCCGCTGCAAAGTTAATCATTCTCCCTTACAGGGTTTATTATCGCCGAAAAAGCCGAGCTCCCGGAAATAAGAGTACCTTTGCACCGAATTTGCCTGATTTTCAGGTAAAATGATAAATTATAACATGGAAACATTTAAAACACTTGGCCTCGAAGAAAGCGTGCTGATGGGAATTGAGAAGCTTGGCTTTGTGTCCCCAACACCTATTCAGGAACAGGCTATTCCAGTACTGCTGGAAGGAAATCGCGATTTTATCGGGCTGGCACAAACCGGAACCGGTAAAACAGCAGCATTTGGACTACCACTTTTACAAGTTCTTGATTTCAACTCCAAAAGAACACAAACTCTTATTCTGGCACCAACCCGCGAATTGTGCGTACAGATTGCTTCGGATATCACCAATTTTTCTTCAGGAATGAAGAATGTGCATGTGGTTGCGGTATATGGCGGTGCCAGCATTACAGGCCAGATCGGCCAGATCAAACGGGGTGCTCAGATCATTGTAGCGACTCCCGGTCGATTGATCGATCTTCTGGATCGTAAAGTCATTCGTCTCGATGAGATTTCAATCGTAGTGCTTGATGAGGCCGATGAAATGCTCAATATGGGATTCCAGGAAGATATCGATTACATTCTCGAAAATACTCCCGACACCCGGAATACCTGGCTGTTTTCGGCCACTATGCCTCCCGAAGTCCGCTCGATTGCAAAGAATTACATGAAAGATCCTTTCGAGCTGACGGTGGGTAAGAAAAATTCCGGAGCAGAAAATATCGAACACGTGTATTACGTAGTACATGCACGCGACCGTTATATGGCACTAAAACGCATTGTTGATTTCAACCCTGATATTTTTGGAATCGTTTTCTGTCGTACCAAGATAGAATCACAGGAAATAGCCGATAAGCTGATTAAAGATGGTTATAACGCCGATGCATTGCATGGTGATCTCAGTCAGCAGCAACGCGATAAGGTTATGGGCCGGTTCCGTAACCGTACCATGCAGCTATTAATTGCAACAGATGTTGCTGCACGTGGGATTGATGTCAGCGACGTCACACACGTAATCAATTACGAGCTTCCTGACGACGGTGAAGTTTACACACATCGTAGTGGCCGGACAGCCCGTGCCGGGAAGTCAGGAATATCCATTGCAATTATAAATGTTAAAGAGGTCGGCAAGATAAAACAGCTGGAGCGGCAGCTTAACCGCAAGTTCCGCCTCGAACGAATCCCGGATGGATTTGCCGTTTGTGAAAAACAATTATTGCAGCTCATTCACCGTGTTCATACCGTTGAAATAGATGAGGCGGCGATCGGTTCCTATCTGCCGGGCATATACGAAGAGTTAACTGATTTATCCAAGGAAGAAGTTATCAAGCGTTTTACATCGCTCGAATTTAACCGCTTCCTCGATTATTACCGGAATGCACCCGATATCAATGTCGATACTACCAGGAGTGGAAGTGAACGTGAACGCGAACGCGGAAACATGCGCCAGGGTAACCAGGACCGTATGTTTATCAACCTGGGTTCGGCTGACGGACTCGATGCGGGAAAAATGCTTCGACTCATTTGCGATATCTCCGGTATAAAGGGGAATTCAGTAGGAAGAATGGATATTAAAGGAGTTTACTCTTTCATCGATATCGATAAGGAAATTATCGCTAAAGTACTTGCTTCATTTGAAGGAGAAGTATTTCGCGGCCGCAAAGTTCGGGTAGATCTTTCACAGCCTCAGAGTGGAGGAAATAGTCGTGGTGAAGGAAGGGACGGTGGCAGCAAACGCAGTTACGGAGATCGGAACGGCCGCAAAGAAGGTGGTTACCATTCCCGGAAACCTGAACATGCAGGTGGTGGCCGTGATGGACGCGAAGGCCGTGAGAGAAAGAAATACGGAAAGCGTTAAGCAGCTTTACCTTCTTCAGGCATTACAATCGCCAGGATGAGGTACAATAACAACCCACCACCATATCCGATCACTGCAATCAGGAATAATACCCTGATAATGGTGGGATCGATTCCAAAATAATCGCCAAGTCCGCCGCAAACGCCAAATATTTTTTTGTCCTTACGGACCAGCTTTTTTTGCATTTTCTGACTTTGCTTCTGTAAGTACAGTAAAAGTAAATCAATTATTAATAAAATGAAACTTACTTTTGTTGTTGACAAAAGTTAAGCCGTTATGATAACCGATCTCCGCAGCGATACCGTAACCCGACCCACAAATGGAATGCGTGAAGCCATGCACAGGGCACAGGTTGGTGATGATGTTTTCGGGGAAGATCCTACGGTCATTGAACTGGAACAGAAACTGGCGGTTATTTTTGGTAAAGAATCCGGGCTTTTTTTTCCCTCCGGAACAATGGCCAACCAGGTAGGAATAAAGTCAATTACGCAACCTGGTGACGAGATCATTTGTGATCACACAGCACACGTTTATTTATATGAAGGTGGCGGACTGGCATTCAACTCAGGCCTTTCTACATGGTTGTTGCAGGGCGACCGTGGAAGAATTACCGCAGAACAGGTAGCAGGTGCCATACGCGCTGAAAATGTGCATTACCCGCATAGCACTGTGGTAGCCCTCGAAAATACCCACAACAGGGGAGGTGGCAGCATTTATGATCTGCAGGTTATACGGGAAATCAGGAAAGTCTGTGATGATCACAAAATGAAAATGCACCTAGACGGAGCACGGATATTCAATGCGGTTACAGAAGCTGATTATAACGCTGCGGATATAGGAAAATTGTTTGATACACTTTCGGTTTGTCTTTCAAAAGGGCTGGGTTGCCCGGTAGGATCAGTACTGTTGTCTTCTCATGATATTATTTACAAAGCCCGGCGCATTCGCAAACTGATGGGAGGAGGTATGCGGCAGGCAGGAGTGCTGGCCGCTGCGGGCCTCTATGCGCTGGAACATCATGTGGCTGGTTTAACTGAAGACCACCGTCGTGCAAAGGAACTGGGAAAAGTAATGCAATCACTGCCGTTTGCGGAAGAAGTAATCCCGGTGGACACGAACATTGTGGTAACCCGCTTGGATGAAAAATATCCGATGCAGCAATTCATCGACCGGCTCATGGAAAAAGAAATCAAGACAGTGGCATTTGGTCACCAGGCGATTCGGATGGTAACCCATCTTGATTTTAATGATGAACAACTGGATTATGTATGCAGCGTACTGAAAAAAATGAATTAAGGTATGAGGTACTGCCTGCTTTTGATGCTGTTTTTTATAAATTTTTTTGTTTCTGCTTCTGGTCAGAATATAATCCGTGTGAAAGGTATCGTTTATGATCCCGATAACAAGGGTTCCATTCCGAATCTTATGATTGTAAACAAACGCACTCAACAGGGTTTTTTTGGTTATAATTCAGGTGAATTTGATATGGAGCTGCTGCATTCCGATACACTAATTATTGCTGCAACCGGATTTAGTACGCGGCAGATCACCTTCAGAGATTCTGTTTATGTGCCGGTTTATGTAGTGAAGATCCCACTCAAACGACTCCAGGTGCAATTGAAACCAGTGGAAATTTTTACAAACCGTGAATTGGAAGAAATACAGAAGGATATTGAAAAACTGGGTTATAATAAAAATGATTACATGCTCAGTGGCGTGGATGCGGTGTCGAGTCCTATAACTGCACTGTACCAGTCATTCAGTCGCCGCGAACGCAATAAGCGCGAGGTAGCGGAGATGCGTAATAACGATATGCGCCGTTCCCTGTTGAAAGAACTTTTCAGGAAGTACGTCGATGCTGATATTATACAGCTTGAGAATAGTGATTTCGATGAATTCATTGATTTCTGCGGAGTATCGGATGAGTTTATGAAAAACTCCACACAGTATGAATTCATTATGTACATAAAGAAACGCTTTGAAGTGTATAGCATGATCCGCAAACGCTGGTAAATTGCGGGATATAGAAGAAACTTTACAACTTAGGAACTAACCGTTTTCAGGAATTTCACTACATTTAGCATTGTATTCCACAATCCTGACTTAAATCTAAAAGATAAAAAATCACTTACCATGATCAGAACATTTACGCTTATCATTTTATCCCTGGTACTTGTATTACCATGTTATTCCCAGGTAAACTATCTCGACAACTATTTATCGGCAGCATTGACATTAACAACAATCGGGGATAGTGCAAATAGTAATGTAATTCACCCTCGTGATCTCGATTTTAAACCCAACAGTAACGAACTTTGGGTGTGTAATTTGGGTGCACAAACAGGTGGCTCCATTGTCATTTTTTATAATGCGGGTCAGCCAAACCAATCAAGTGAATACAGGAAGGATTCTCATAGCAGCCATTTTATGGTTTATCCCTCCGCCATGGCTTTTGGTGATAACGGCGAATGGTCTGCAGTCAGCGAAATTCAGAATACCAATCCCAATGCAACAACATTTATGGGACCCGCTCTGTGGCTTTCGGATACTTCCATTTTTGCAAGGGTTTTCCAGAGTAACTGGGCTCCCGGATTTCCTCTGGGCAGTCATATTGATATGCTGCATCAAAGTCCTTTCGCTATGGGAATTGCGCACGATTCCTTAAAAGTATATTATGTAATGGACGGTCATAATGGTAATATATGTCGTTATGATTTTGTCCAGGATCACGGACCGGGTTACGATGATCATTCAGCGGGAATGATATGGCGTTACATTGATGTGCCGGTGACCCGTGTTCCGGGTATACCAAGCCATATGATTCTGGACCGGACTTCACGCTGGCTTTATTATATTGATGGAGGCAGCAAACAGGTCCGGCGAATGAACACAAGCACCGGAATAAATACTGGAACTCTTACTCCGCCATCCACAGCAAATGAAATGCTGGCTGGTTACTATAAAATTGAACAGGCAAATGTGGAAGTAATAGATTCATTTGCAACACAACCTTGTGGGATCGACTATTCTAATGACCGCCTGATTGTTTCAGATTTTACTTCGGGTGATATTTATCTCTACAACACATCCGGAGCAACGGTAACATTCATGGATACTATCGTGACTGGTCAGCCAGGAATTATGGGAGTAAAAATCGGACCTGACGGAAAGATCTGGTGTGTAAACGTGATTCAAAATGCGGTTTACCGTCTCGATATCGCAAACCCTTCGCTAGATCTTGCTATTTCAAATGTCGTTCAGCCAATTGTTGAAAATTATACTCCTGCATTTTATTCTACTTCTTTCAATGTTTGTGATGGATCGGTTGCTCCAATTATTACCATTACCAATTCCGGTGCAACTGGCATTACTTCAGCAAACCTGGAATATACGATTGATGGTGGAAGTGCAATTACGTATGTATATAATGGTTTATTGATGCCAAATTTTTCTACAATGGTGAACCTTCCTACTACCAATGTTGCAAATGGAAGTCACCAGCTCAGTGTTAAAATCATTTCAGTAAATGGAACATCCGATGACATTGCTGGAAACAACACGCTGGATGGATCTTTCCGTGTAATCGATCCACCGGTGGCAGTACCTTATACTGAAACTTTTACCACAGCAACTTTTCCTCCCGCAGGTAGCAATTACATTCATTTCAATCCAAATAATTTCATGTCGTGGGAAACTCCGGGAGGTTTCGGTCAGAGTGTTGGTAGCATGAGAATGGACAATTATTCAGGATACATGGATATAACAGGTCAGAAAGATTACCTGGTACTGCCTGCTATTGATATGACATCACTTATTAGTAATGCTTACCTGCGCTTTAATGTTGCTTATGCAAAATACAATGCTCTTTTAAACGATACATTGCAGGTTCAGGTGTCCAACGATTGCGGTTATACCTGGGCAACTATTTATAATAAGTCGGGTAACGGGTTATCAACAGCACCTAATACAACCAATCCTTTTTCACCAACAGCAACACAGTGGAGAACAGATTCAGTAGATATAGTAAGCTATGCCGGCCAGTCAGAAGTTATTTTTATGTTTACTTCAACCAGTAATTTTGGTAACAATCTTTTTATTGATGATATTTTTATTGGCGATGTAACTTCAGGAATTTCTGATCCTGATCCTGACAACTCATTTGCCGTTTACCCAAATCCTGTTTCCGATATCATGATTCTGAAGTTGCCTTCAGGAGTACAGAATTCTGACGGTGAAATATTTTCAGTGGATGGAAAGCGGGTATTAACGTTTGAAGTGCCTGCTCAATCCGATGAAACCAGGTTGGATATTTCAGACCTGGCTCCTGGATTTTATACCGTGCGGATCAGTAATAGTAATTCGATTTATGTTCAACCGGTTGTAAAACAGTAATAATTGAATCGTAAATATTCCGGAATATTTCCACTGCTTATTTTATTTGTAACCATGCTGACTGCTTGTGAGCATGATAAGGATGAAGCATGTATTGCCGGATTGACAGGGGATCTGAAGCTGATCATTCGTTTGCAACATGAAGTTCATACGCTGGTCAACCTCAAAAACTACCGGGATACCATATATGTAAAATTCAATTCAAATGAATTTCCCGGACTGGATTCCCTTGCCTATGATGCTGTTTACATAGGTGATTACCCTGGAGATTCTGTTGTTATTTCAAACCTGGACTGTGGTAAATACTAATTGTTTGCAACTGGCCTGGAATCCATTCACCAGGTCCGGGTTTACGGTGGTATTCCCTTCGAAACGGATCAAAAGTCAGGTGAAATAAATATAATTATCCCGGTTTCGGAGTAAATACAATTTGTATTGATATTTCAATAATTTGATTTATCTTTATTAAAAGAACTTCAATGTATTTCCGGATTCCAGTATTAACCTTTTTGATTTTTTGTGGCTTTTTAAAAAGTTATTCCCAGGATTACGCTACCGTAATTTCAGGTGACACAACATATTATTCTTACTACAGGGATATTATGTTTGTTGAAAAATTAACAGAAAACTGTTTCTGCACGGATAGTATTTCAGCCGTGCCTGGTGGAGTTGAATATATCGGATATGAACGGTTTTATTTTATTCCCTCCTGGGGTTATTTCATTCCAAGCCGTATGTCATGGCTGGGTGCTTCAATTGTACATCTTAACAACGGGAACGATGTGTTTACAAATGATAGCGGAGAAACAATTACGATACAAACACAGAGCAATCCGGGAAATTCATGGGTTTTTTATAACTATCCTGCAGGAAATTATTTGGAAGCCATAGTTTCCGGAATTGATACAATGACTTTTCTTGGTATTACTGATTCAGTTAAAACAATTTCTTTGCAAACAAAAAATTCCGGTGGCATTCCAACAGCAGGTGATTTTAATAACAAACAAATCTGGCTCAGCCAAAATCACGGATTGCTGAAAACTTTTAGTTATCGTAATTTCCCTACCGATACAACTGAGTATAATATTTCAGGCATACAAGGTAATAGCCAGGGATATCAACATCTGTCTGTTCAGGAGATTTTCGATTTTGATATTGGTGATGAGTTTCATTACCGGAACCGCACGAGCTGGTCGGCTCCGTATTCATATAACGAATGGCTTACACGTACTGTCTTAAACAAAAGCATTTCAGCGAATGGAGATACATTAAAGTATTTGTATGATAATACATACTATTCTGAAAACTGGAGTTTTGGAAATGTTACTACTTACTTTCAGCACGATACTATAGAATATCCTTATGTGATTTTTTCACAGAATGAAGTATTGAATGGACTTCCTGAAGAAGTATTACCAGGTATTGCAGGATGGTCTCCGGCTCCGGCTTATGGTTATTCGATCCCATTTCACGATACCAATTATTTTTCGAGGAACAGGATTTTCAGTGAGAATTTTTATGAGTATGATTCCAGTTGTGCCTGTTTTATGTGGCCTGTTGGAAATGGTATTTTCCCGCAGAGAATATATGCTTCCGGCCTGGGTGAAATTTATGAAACGGATCCTACGGGAAATGTCAGGTACGATAGTTTGGTTTATTATAAAAAAGGTAATGAAATCTGGGGAACCCCTCTTAACTGGTCGGTGATACTCGGAGTTGAAAATTCGCCGGAATCAAATTATGGAATAAAAGCATATCCAAACCCTGCACAAGAAAAATTTTATATTGAATTGGAAAACCCACATGATAAACATCTTAGCCTGGAACTTTTTACTCCGGAAGGAAATCTTGTTTACCAAACTAATTTATCCGGAATTTTAAACGAAATACCATGCAGTCACCTTAACTCTGGTATTTACTTTTACCGGGTCACTTATCCGGATGGAATAACTTTTGTGAATAAAATCGCAGTCCGGTGACATTGTCATAGTTCGGCTCCGCTCACTATGACCTTTGGTCGTAAAATTCGAATTGGAGCATTAAATAAAAATCTCACTATAAAAAACCTCTGACAATAGAAGGTTTTTATTTACTTGAATTTGTAATGGTGAGCGAAGCCGAATCACCCAAAAATCCCATCCCGATCATAAAAAACTCTTTGCTGGATTGCTGAACACTTTTAGGTCGTAACAATTGTACGGATCTGAAATTTTTCTTCAGCTCATCGCGAAATCCCATGGCGTCACCGCTGTCGAAAATTTTACAAACGAAATTCCCACCGGGTCGTAATAATTTCTGTGCGGTAACCAGGGCCATCTCACACAATTCGAGCGAACGCATCTGGTCGGTGAAACGACTGGAAGATGTATCGGGAGCCATATCGGAGATAACCACATCAAATAACTTCGTAAATCCATGTTGGTCGAGTAAGGGTCCAAGTTCAAGATTCAGAATATCACCTTTGAGAAAAACAGCATTGGGTAATGACAGAAATACTTTTTTAAGATCAACACCCAGCAATTTCCCTTTATCGCCGATTACCTCCGAAGCATACTGTGACCACGAACCGGGCGAGGCGCCCAGGTCAACCACATGATCGCCGGATCGCAATACGCGGTATTTCTTATCAATTTCCATCAGCTTGTAAACAGAACGCGCTACATATTGCTCCTTCTTAGCTTTTTTAGCGTAATGGTCGTTGGGCTTATAAGCCATAATTAAATGAAATTTACTTGCAGAAATGCGGAACGAAGATACAAAACCAGCTTGGTGTTATTTGCTAACTTTGTAATTCGATCTAATTACTCACATATGCGGATTTTATTTTGCATCTTGTTTTTACTTTTTAATACGCTTGTGCAATCCCAGGTTGTGAAGTCTGTTGTACTCGATTCGATTACCATCCAGGCCACAAGACAGGGATTTAATGTTGTTGATTTTATTGAAATGGTAAAATCAGATACCTCCTTTCTGAGAGGTTTTCAAAATCTTCGCAACAACCCGCACCAGGTTGCAGGAACAATCACGGTTTATGGCAAAAAGAAAAAAGTGGTGGCAACACGTTATAAAAAAGCAAAGCAACAAATCGGAAATAACAAAAGCTGGATGGAATTCCAGGAGGAAAACGTAAGTGGTGATTTTTATAACCGGAAAAAGGAACCGGAAACTTATACAGCGGAACTTTGTGATGATGTTTTTTATTACAAGGATACCATGGAGGTGCTGCCGATCTCGCAGGCAATAACCGGGGAAACTCCATCGGACAACCCGGGAAATATCAGTAAATTAAAAACACTTGTTTTTAATCCGGGAGCAGAGATTGAAGGAGTGCCGCTTGTAGGAAAACGCATGGCTATTTTTGACGACGACATGGTGAAATATTATGATTATGCCATCCAAACCCGGATGTATCACGATACGATTTCGTGTTATGTGTTTTCATGCAAAACAAAACCGGATGCAGGAGATTATCCGGTGCTGAAAAATCTGAATACCTGGTTCGATCGTAAAACTTTTAATGTGGTGTAGCGTGATTACCAGTATCAGTACAGCGGAATGTTATTTGATTTTGATGTAAACATCCAGGTTACCATGGGCTATAACGGTGAGCTATTATATCCGTCTAAAATTTCATACAACGGATTTTGGGATATTCCATTTCATAAGGAAGAGAAAGTGGATTTTGATTTAGACTTTGTACTCATTAATTAGGTACGGATTACACCTGCCCGACGGTAGGCGGGGATTCAGGTCGTGGCGGAATCGTGAGTTGAATTTTTGGCTATTGGTCACTGAATATATCTACATATTTTCAAATTCGATTCCCAATAAGCGATCCCTCACTCCGTTCGGGATGACGACAAGGTGCTCAATAAAAGCGGGCGGGGGATGCGGATTAAGAATATTATTTCTCTTGATGTTTCCATTTGCCGCATCCCCCGCCCGCACTTGCTAATGATACATCGTCATCCCGAACGGAGTGAGGGATCGCATCATATTTTGCACAAATACCGTAATCAGAACCTCCCTCATGTGACTTGTTACTTGTCACTTGTCACACTTTTAACTAAATTTGCCCATGCATCAGGCCATCTTAATTATTGATTTCGGATCACAATATACTCAATTGATTGCCAGGAGAGTTCGTGAGTTAAATGTGTATTGCGAGATTCATCCTTTTAACCATATTCCAGCTTCACTGGAACGTTTTAATGGTGTAATTCTTTCCGGAGGACCATCTTCTGTAAGGGATAGTGGTGCGCCACAGATTCCAACTTTAAGTTTTCGCGGAAAATATCCTGTACTGGGAGTATGTTATGGAGCCCAGCTGATGGCACAGCAGGCAGGTGGAAGTGTAATGCCTTCTAAAAACCGGGAATACGGGCGTGCTCATCTAAATCATCATAACAATGGAGATCTGTTGCTGAAAAATATCAGCACGTCTTCGCAGGTATGGATGTCGCATGCTGATACGATTACTGAAGTTCCATCAGGATTTGAAATTATAGCAAGCACCGAGAGTGTTAAAGTTGCGGCTTATAAAATTAATGGTGAAAAAACTTTCGGTTTACAGTTTCATCCCGAAGTGGTACATACATCGGAAGGAAAAACCATTCTTGCCAATTTTGTTTTTGATGTTTGCGGTTGCACCGGTGACTGGACTCCGGGTTCATTTATTGATGAAACTGTTTCGGAATTAAAAAAACAGCTGGGAAATGATAAAGTAATCCTGGGACTTTCCGGTGGTGTTGATTCCGGTGTCGCAGCAGTATTATTGCATCGTGCAATTGGTAAGAACTTACATTGTATCTTCATTGATAACGGACTGCTCCGGAAAAATGAATTCAAACAGGTGCTCGATGCATACCAGCACATGGGATTACAGATCACCGGTGTGGATGCGTCGCATCATTTTTACAGGGAGCTTGACGGTGTTTCAGATCCTGAGAAAAAACGTAAAGCGATCGGACGGGTTTTTATCGAGGAATTCGACCGGCAGGCTCATGCAATTGAAAATGTAACCTGGCTTGCCCAGGGAACCATTTACCCGGATGTGATTGAATCGGTTTCTGTGAAAGGACCGAGTGCTACCATTAAGTCTCACCACAATGTAGGCGGACTTCCTGAACAGATGAAGCTTAAAGTAGTGGAACCATTAAAGACTTTATTTAAGGATGAAGTTCGTCATATCGGAACTGCATTGGGAATGCACGGTGATCTGCTTAACAGGCATCCTTTCCCGGGACCGGGACTTGCGATCCGCATCCTCGGTGAAATTACACCGGAGAAAGTCAGGATCGTTCAGGAAGTAGATGCTATTTTTATTGAAGGATTAAAAGAACATGGTTTATATGGAAGTGTCTGGCAGGCGGGAGCAATCCTGTTACCAGTTAAATCAGTCGGAGTGATGGGGGATGAGCGTACCTATGAAAATGTTGTCTGCCTTCGCGCTGTAACTTCTACTGATGGCATGACAGCCGACTGGTGCCATCTGCCATATGAATTTCTTGGAAAAATTTCGAACGAGATTATCAACAGCGTGAAAGGGGTTAACCGGGTAGTATATGATATCAGCTCCAAACCCCCCGCGACGATCGAATGGGAATGAGAAACCAACACCCGGCGTTTATAACAGTGTCCGCCTGTATGGCGTTCCTGTTTGCCATTCTACTTTTATCTTCCTGTAAAACATCCAAGCCTGTAGCCAGCCAGCCCTCGCCTAAAACACAGCCTTCAACACCACCTCCAAAACCCAAAGAACAAACAGCAAACGAAACCGTTCCTTCTAAAAAAACAGAAACGATAAAAAGGAATTTTATTTTCGTTATGCCTTTCGAGTTGGAACAGAATTTTAAGGAAGCATCCGATGAAACTGCGGAACCACTTGTAAGTCCTTCTTCGCTCCCTGCATTGAACTTTTATGAAGGTGCCATGGTGGCAATTGATTCACTACAGAAGGAACATATAGAAATAAAAGTATCTGCATTCGATACCCCGGCAGATTCGGCCTCTGTTGTACGGATGATGACCAATGGAGTTTTTAAAGATGCAGGAGTGGTTATTGGAACCTTTCCGAACAATCTTGCACCGATAGCTGCGGTTGTTGCAAAAAATAATATGATCAACCTGGTGCTTACACAGGGACCTTCACCGGATCTCCTGAAAGAGAATCAGCAGGTTGCCCTTGCCCTTGCTTCTTCCATTACGCAGTGCCGTGAGATGGTGAACTTTATCATGAACCAGTATTTTGATGCAAATATTATTCTCATTTACCGGAACCTGAAAAGAGAAGACGAACTGGCATCGGTATTCCGTGAGGAAATTGTGCGTCGTTCAACGCCTGGTGATTTCCACGAATTCAATGCCACCAGTACAGAGATCCAGGAGCTGCTTCCCTTGATCAGTAAAACAAAACGGAATTTAGTTTTCATTACTTCTTCCGATGAAGCTTTTGTAAGCCCCGTGCTTTCCCTGTTGGAGGAACAACAAATCTTCGGAATCAAAGTTTGTGGGCTTCCTACCTGGGATAACTTTGAGTCGATCGATTTCATGACATTTAACAATGTTCAGATCCACCTCTTTGATAATAATTTTATTGAGGAAAGTGAACCAGCCACAACTTCTTTCCGTAAAGTATTTTTAAACCGTTTTCACTCGGAACCGCTGCCTACAGCTTATAATGGTTTCGATCTGGTTTACCATCTTGGAAAATCAATGGAGGAGCCACACCCTGATTTTTCAAAGCTGATAAATTCCTCTTTTGAAGGTTCCGGAAAAAATTTTAACTTCGTTAATTCTCCGGGCAGTGGTTACGAAAACAAACACATTTCCGTTTTGAGAATTTCCGATTACAAGCTGGAGCGGCTGAATAAATAAGCAGCTGACCCCACCGGGTGAAATGAAGAAAAACCTACTCACACACACCGGGTTTATTTATACAGTTTGTATTTTCATTTTTATAATTGCCCTTATTCCTTTATGGTATTTTAAATATTTCCCCACATTAGATGGGCCTTCGCATCTTTATAATGCATCTATTATCAGGGAACTTTGGTTTGGTGATAAAGATTTCTACAATTCTTTTTTTAGATTCAACCCACAACCGGTCCCAAACTGGACTGGCCACCTGTTAGCTGTGATCTTAGGAATATTTTTGCCTGTCTGGCTGGTGGAGAAAATAATTGTGCTATCGTTTGCTGTTGGAATTCCATTCGGAATAATCAGTTTGCTGAAGAATTTGTCGATCACGCCTTCATGGAGTATGTTATTGTTGTTGCCTTTCACTTATACATTGATACTCTATCTTGGTTTTTTCAACTTCATGATTGCCTTGGCATTAATGTTTGTCGCACTTGCGTGGATGATAAAATGGCGTCATCCGCAAAATATATTTTACCTGTTGGGAATCACAGTTCTTTTAATATTAATTTATTTCAGTCACGTTTTAATTTTTGGCTTAACCCTGATGTTTACTGTAATGTGGATGTTGTGGAGTAATTGGGTCGACCGCAACGCCCGCATTTTTTCGAACGCAAATTTTCAAAAATTAATTTGTTTCGTGCCTGGGTTGATTTTATCCGCCTGGTTTTTTTCAACAAAAAGTTTGGGTGGTTTCCGCGGTAAGGTAGAAAGTATTCCTTCTACGGAATTATGGAAAATGTTGAAGGAAGGTTCACCATTGGCCGGATTAAACGGAATATTTGAAGTACCCTTTACTTCTGTTTTTGTTTCAGGACTGGGCGTGTTGTTATTGTTTAATATAATTTGGAGAATTAAAAACAAATCCGGAATTCTGACTTCAGATGTTCTCCTGATATTCTCGCTGCTGCTGTTGGTAATGTATTTTACTATCCCTAATGGTATGATTTCGGGAGGTTTTATTTCATTGCGATTGCTAATGCTTGCTTTGCTTATTATGGTAAGCTGGCTATTGGCTCAGAAATTACCCATGTGGATCATGTTGCTTTCTGGTGCATTGGGTGTATACGTATTTTTTTCTACATTCTCATACCGGTTTATTTCAACGGCTCAGTTAAATGATAATGCAGATAATATGGTGAGGTTAGTTCATGATGTGGAACGGAGAAAAGTGTTACTGCCTTTGAATTATTCCGGAAACTGGTTGCACATAAATTTATCAGGCTATGCCGGTGCTTCCAGGAAAATTGTAATTCTTGACAACTATGAAGCGGTCACAGATGTGTTTCCGTTACAATGGAAGGAAGGCCAGGCACCTGAACTGACTGCGGGAAATTTTACACAAAGTCTGAATCCTGAAATATCCATTGAGAACTATGAAAAAGCTACAGGAAATAAAATTGATTATGTCACCAGGTGGCAATTTAATGAGGTCACTGACGATAGCATTTCCCAGGTAACCGATAGTACACTTCGTAATCACTTTAATACGAAAATAGAAATAGGTGAGGGCGATTTATTTTACAATAAAGAAATTGTTAGAGCAAATGATTAAATTTGAATGTAACAATTCTAATTAAATTTCTTGGCAAAGGTTGATTCATTGCTTAATGAATACAGTGAGAGTCATCAGAACCAAACCAACAAATTGGTGCACTGGATTTGTGTTCCGGCAATTGCAACAAGCCTTCTTGGTTTGATATGGTGCATCCCGGTTCCTCACGTATTTGCTTCCGTTCACTTTGGTCCGTTTCCTTTTAACTGGGCCATCATTTTTATTATACTAGCCTTGATCTATTACTTTTCATTATCAGTGAAACTTGGCATCGGAATGATTCTCATTGTCGCTTTGCTTGGTAGTATTGGAATTGTTATCGCAACCCTGATTCCGCTTCCGCTTTGGGCAACTTGCCTGATCTTTTTTTCGCTGGCATGGATCGGTCAATTCTGGGGGCATAAAGTAGAAGGCAAAAAACCTTCTTTTCTAAAGGATGTTCAGTTTCTCCTGATTGGTCCGCTTTGGTTGTTAAGTTTTGTCTACCAAAAGCTTGGAATCCGGTACTCGTGAATGGCTTCAAAAAATTTAATTCCTGATTATCAGTATTGTACAAAATAAATAGTACTATGTATTGCAAAGTACTATTCATTTAATATATCTTTGCAATGCATAATAGGAATTGAATAAATACTCCGGTTTTAAAATGCAGAAAGTTAATACGAACAAAAAAAGTTTCATCTCTAAAACAAAAACGACGTGGGTAATTTAGAAAACACACAGGCCCAGATGCGCAAGGGAGTTTTGGAGTTTTGCATTCTCACTATCATTTCGCAGGGGGAGATTTATCCTTCTGACATTATTACGAAAATGAAAGAAGCAAAGCTGATTGTAGTGGAGGGTACGTTGTACCCGCTGCTGACAAGACTCAAGAACGCAGGACTGCTGGCCTACACCTGGGTGGAGTCGAATGCAGGACCACCAAGGAAGTATTACAAGCTGACTCCCCTGGGGGAGGAATTCCTCAAAGAGCTCAGGGTTACATGGGCCGAACTGGTTGATGCAGTAAATAAAACCGCAAAAGAAAACAACTTACCATGAACAAGACACTATCAGTAAACATAGGAGGCATTGTTTTTCATATTGAAGAACTTGCCTATGAAAAACTAAACCGTTACCTGGATTCTATTAAAGGTTACTTTACCACATCCGACGGAAGGGATGAAATAATCCAGGACATCGAAGGCCGTATCGGCGAAATGTTCCAGGAACGAATTAATGCCGGAAAGCAGGTGATTATTGAGAATGATGTTGAACAAATCA
>JANWID010000149.1 GCA_025450095.1 Bacteroidia bacterium
ACGGATTGAAAGTGATCGATAGCTTCTACTTCCAGACCACATCCGGTAAGTAGCAGGGATAACTCAGCAGGAATGAGATTGAAATCAATGTACTCCTTCAACCAATTGTAAGAAACTTTCATAAGTAAAATCTTCGCTGCGCAAAGGTAGGAAATTGAGATTGTGATATTCTCAATCGGATTTTAACTATATCATATTGTTTTTCAATATGTTAATAGCATTCGAGGCCTTATTTATTTGTCCACATAAAAATCAAACCGACTAACAATTCGTTTCTTAGTTTAAGTCACTGCGGTAACTGCGGATCATAATATTTGCCGACAAATACCCCGATAGCCAAAACGCGTCATTTAGTTTATTGCAATTCCTCTCGCCTTTACTTTCTGCTGTTTAAATAAATTTTCTGCGAGAGGCTTAATAGAAATTTAAAAGTGACGCTGATTGCATCAGCGTCACTTTTAAATAATTGAATTTTATTGTGCGCCGACTTTGTCGGCGCACAATATTAATTGGATTTCCAATTGGAGGCGGCTGAAAAAATCAGTCGTCTCCAACTGGAATTATTTTAAACCACCTTCTTCACTATTTTTCAAATTTCATAAAAAATCCCATCATCAGTTCATTCCGGTATTGCATCCGGAGCGAGACGAGTGGGTCGTAGATCCATTTCAGGTCGGCACGCAATTCCATAGATTTCAAGAATTTGTAGCTCATTGTATTGGAAACATTCACCTGCATATTTTTTTTGTCAAATCCTTTTAGAAAAAACTTACCGGTGCTATTCCATTCCCATGACGGAGAAAATGATTTGTTCACCAAAAGCTGCCCCGATAAGCCATAATCAAACAACAACCACCCACGGCTGGTTTTGCCAATTGTACCCTGCCCGGGTCTTTTAAAAGTTTCCACTGCAGGTTCCATCCGCAACCGGGCTGAAGCCAGGGATAGATTGAAATGTGAATACTCCCAGAATTTATAACTCATTCCATATCCCAATTCCAGTGCTGATGGATTAAAAAAAGTTCCATTCCATTTTCGCTCCGATTTCTGTAGCACTACATCCTCTTCATAAGAGTAACCTGTAAGGAGTCGCGAGCATAATCCTGCATTTACGGAACGTGAAATTTTCTTTCCGGACTGTTTGAGGGTATACTGCAGGTTTAATTGATCTACATTCTTTTTCCAAAGTGAATCAATCAGCCAGGAATACCCCAGTTCAGTTCTGCCGGTGAAAAGCCGTTCTATTTGTGAGTCTGTTACAGAATAATAATAATCTGTTACCAAATAAAACGTGAGGCACTTAAAACTTTCACCATTCCAGTTCGATAAACCAACAGCTGACCCAGAAATACTGGAATCGAATTTCTGTTTCTTAACGTAAATCGAGTCGGCTGACAGAAAACCAGGATGCAACAAATAAAAAAATGCAAATAGCAACAATGAATTATTAGCATTCACTCCTGAAAAAATAAAAACTGTGTTTCCTAACTGCCGCTACTTTCCTTTTTCTTCGAACAGTTTCTTTTGTTCATCGCTCCAGCATGATTTAAGATCTTCACTTAAGTAATATAATTGATATTTTATTTTATTATTTCCAACTAACGCATCTCGCCATACTAATGTTTTCTGGCGATGTACTAACTTGCCCATAAAAGATGCATATGTCAGGAAAACATAAAAGTTTGTACTGTCAAGTTTAATTAATCTGGCCCGGTTACAGGCTGTATCCTCCAATAATGCCAGGAATGAATCCAAAGTGTATTTACTTGAGTAATTATAGGTCCGTTCAGAATCAAGCTCGGTGAGAAATTGTTCAGCAGGTCCATTGCAATTCGGTTTTAGAGTATCATGAAAATCTATAAATCTTCCTTTTTTATCAAAAACATATAAATCGGGATATCCTCTGTCCTTGACAGAAATCCAGTTTTCTGCAGTAAATCCAAAATAGGGTGTTTCTTCCAGGCCAATTTCTGTTTGAAATTTCATTATTTCACTTACACGATAAAAATCCGGATTTTTCACACCATAAATAATTCTTACTACAGGCTGGCAACCTGAAATAAAAAGTCCGCCTATAAACAAAATTAACAGCTGTAACCTTTTCATATAATGTTATTTTAAAGTTCCGCCCGCAATATCCTTTTCTTTCGACTGTTTCCTCCGTTGCGGGCGGTTCGATTTTATTATTTTTTTCTACCAAACTATCGTCCCTACGGGACTTTTAAAATACCGGGAGTTACACTCGCTCCCGGCTTTCTAAATTTTAGAATTTATTTAACAGGGATGTTAACGAAAATTCTACCATCCTTTTCAGTAACCTTATATCTTCCTGCTACCAGTGTTTTGCTTCCGGTAAGACCAAGGCCACTTATAATATCAGTAGTTAAAGGAGAGTCATCTTCCATTAAAAAATATCCGGAACTAAAATATTTTGAATAATTTTCGGTGGTTGCTCCTTTTGTTTTCTCGATTTCAATAATGAGGTTTGAATTCTGTTCGTTCATATAAATATTTCCAGTAACACCATTACCTGGAACCGTTTTCCAGTTCACAGTAATTCTACAAATTCCAAATCCTTCACAGTCACTTCTACGAGCCAGGATTATACAAACAGTTAAATATGGTTTTTTATTTAATTCGGTATTGCCGGAAGAAAAATCAGGCTCCGGACAATATGCAAACGCAGCCATTGCCATAAACTCCATTATCAAAAAAGTAAACAGGCAAAAGTATTTAATTGAAATTTTCATCTTAAAAAAAGTATTAAAAAGTGTTTAAAAAAAGAATCGCGCACGATGCCAGCGACCAGGCATATTTTACTTCTCAGCTGCTGAGCAATAAAAATTCAGGTAATGCTTTACTTAAAATCAATCCTCCTTTCAGGGTGTTGGAATTTTCGACCGGTTATCGCTTAAGGATGAAAATTCCGGGTTAATGTAAAAACGCTTCAAAAACATAACAAACGTAAGGGTGATTTTATTTGAAGTCAAGAAAAAAGGGGCAAACTTTTCAACAGGGATGAAGATAAACGTTTAATTTAAAACTGCTAATGGGTACGGATTACAGATCCAAGTCGTTGCGGAACGGATGTACGGATTACAGATTATATATTATGAAAATTTAACTGCAATCTGCATAAACGATTCTTATTTATAATCCATAAAATTTCTCGCAAAGACGCAAAGAGCGTGTATGAAACTTTGTTACTTAGTTCATTTGTTGCAAGAAAAACAACCAAGGAAACGCAGGTACGAAGGAAAACGAAGTGTTCTTTGTTAAGCTTGGTGCCTGCGTTTTCTTGGTTGTTTTTTTTCGTACCTATATCAGCTTTTTCTTCATCGTCTTCAAAATTGCTTCCGAAACGGAATGCACTTCGAGCTTTTTGTAAATATTTTTTATATGATGGCGAACGGTATCGTGGGTGATGCTTAGCGCATCGGCAACCATTTTATAGCTTTTGCCTTTGCAAAGCTGGTCGAGGACTTCTTTTTCACGGTCGGTGAGTTGTGCTGATGGATCGCCGGGAATTTTGAATGATGACACCACCATTCGTGCAATACGCCCACTCATCGGTGCACCGCCATCGCGGACATCACGAATGGCATCCAGTATTTTTTCCGGAGCCGTATTCTTGGTGATGTATCCGCAGGCACCAGCACACAATGAATCGAAAACAGTATCATCATCGGCAAACACAGTAAGCATGATCACGTCCAGCGCTGGCATTTTCGGCTTGAGCTGTTTGAGGCATTCGATACCGCTCATCCCCGGAAGGTTGATATCCATCAATACCACATCCGGTTTTATTTCAGGTATTTTTTTCACCGCGCTTTCTGCATCGGCAAAAGAGCCTACACATTCGAATTCATTTTTGTTTTCCTTCATTACTATCTGAAGTCCTTCTCTTAAATCGTGATTGTCGTCAACCAGTGCTACTCGTATCATAGTGTTTTAGTTTAGTCTGTCTATTGGCAAATCAAGTTCCGCAACCGTTCCGTCACCTTCCGAATGAATATTCATCTCTGCATGGATCAGGTGCGCTCTCCGTTTCACATTGTTCAAACCATGTCCCACATTATGACCGTTCATCTTAAATCCTTTGCCGTTATCGCGGAAGCGGAATTTGATGTGATTGTCATCCTTGACAAGGTCCAGGTGCGTATTGGTACTATGCGCATGCTTCAGTGAGTTGTTCATCACTTCTTTGAAAATAAGCAGCACATGACGTTTATGAGCCGGTGAAATAATTCTTGCTTTCAGCTCTGCCGAAATTTCCTCGGCATCAAATAATATTCCTGTATTATCGAATAGCTCAAGTCCAAACTCGCGGATCTGGCTATACAGGTCATACACCGAATCTTTATCAGGATCCATGGCCCAGAGCATGTCCTTCATAGTATGATACAAAGTACCGGAAGCTTCAATGATCCGATCGAGGTGTGGTCGCAGATCGGCTTGTTCCGGACCGATCTTCTTCTTTAAAATTTCAGCAAACCAGGAGATGATGGTGAGCTTATGTCCCAGCTCATCGTGAAAATCGGCGGCAGTAACACGGCGCAGCTGCTCCACTTCTTTCACCTGCGCCAGCTTCATACTGAGCCGGTATTTATGAAGTCCCCAGAGAATACCTGTTATGCATACCGCGATGATCAGGTAAAACCAGATGGTCATATGAAAAGGAGGTTCTATGTTGATGATGAACATATCACCCGAAGTGTTATACACTCCATCGCTGTTGGCGGCTTTGACGCGGAAAATATATTTCCCGGGTGCGAGTTGTGTAAAATTAACTTTGTTGGTATTTCCCGAATACGTCCACCCGGTCTGAAATCCCTCTAACTGGTAGGCATATTGGTTTTTTTGCGGATCAACGTAATGGAGTCCGGCAAATGTAACGGTGAAGGAATTGTCCTTGTATCGCAGGTTGATGGTTTTCGATTCCTGGTAATCGGCAAGGTTCAAATAACGGTTTTCATCGAGTACAATCCCGGTTATGGAAACAAAAGGCGGTGAGTTATCTCTTCGGATATGCTCGGGATAAAAAGAAGTATAACCCTCGATCCCACCAAAAAACATTTCCCCGTCAGGTGCCCTGAATGCAGCATAACTATTGAACTCATTGCTTTGCAGTCCGTCGTGCACATCGTAAGTCACAACTGCATAACCCTTGGTATCAAATTCTGTCAGACCGTTGTTCGTACTCAACCAGAGATTACCGGTGCGAGAATCGGGGATGATGGCATAGATCACATTATTTTTTAATCCATTCCTTGAAGAATAATTCAAAAATCTCCGGGTGCCCTTATCATTAACTACTCTCGTCAGACCGTTCATTGTTCCCAGCCAGATATTTCCATTACGATCCTGCCCTATGCAGAGTATATTCTGATTTCTTAAGCTGTTGGTATCCTGTGGCAGGTGATGAAAGGTTACTCCTTCGCGTGTATCAAGCCGGTCACTTCCTGCATGCTTTGGATAAAGCTCCAGGCCGCTTGATGTTCCCACCCAGTAATTCCCGTTTACATCCTTGTAAAAAGTGCTCAGGTAAAATCCCCGGTCGAGAAGTTTTTTCTGATCCGTTATTTTAATTACCGGTGAATAGCTTTCCAGCAACGGGTCATATTCGTATATACTATACCGTAAGATCACGAAAATCCTGCCCAGCTCATCCCTAACGATGGTCCGCATGGAATTTCCTTCCACTTCATCCGGAACCGGAATGGATTTTACTTTGAATTTGCCATTGTTTTGCGTGATATTAAACAATTCGTTTTTCGCACCAAAATAAATGCTGCCATCACCTCCGGCAGCAAGACCATTTATATACTCATCCCTGCCTGGCGTCTTCGAATACTCCGAAGGGATAAAAGAACGGTAGGTTTTATTTTCACGATTGTATAACAACAACCCGGCGCTCGTTCCGATCCAAACCTGCTGCAGGTGGTCTTTGATCACTCCAGTGACAAACGGTGAAGGCAATGGCGAGGTGGAAAGCCTGTTGGTGGAAAAGCGTTTGGTAACGGGGATCAGTCTGACAAAACCGCCTGCATTAAAGCCAGCCCATATAATTCCCCTGGTGATTTTATCTTCATAAAAAGAAATTGCTTTACCATTTTCCAGCGCATTCAACGGTGCATTAACTTCTACTCTTTCGAACTTCAGTTTACCATATGCCGAGAGTGAAATAGCTCTGACAACCTGGACACCCCTGTCGTTATAACCAATCCAGATATCGCCATTGGATGCTGTAAAAAGTGTACTGGTAATATTTCCGGTCATTCCCTCCTGCAATTCGCTTTCCTGTGAAAAAGTGACTCTTTTACCGGTAACTATATCGATTACATCTATTCCGTACTTATGGCCTGCCCACACGCGTCCTTTTTTATCGAGCGTGATAGAAAAGACATATGTATCTGCAAGCTTGTTGTTTTTTTTACTGTACCATTCCGATTGCTTTATAATAGATCCGGAGGTTGTGAATTTAAATAATCCCATATAAGTTCCAACCCACAAATCGTGGTTAGCACCTGAAGCTATCACCGTAATAAACTTGTCGGGAACAGTATCTTCCACAACGGTTGTGAGCGGAATTTTTTCGAATTCAATATACGTTGTTCCATCACGGTTTATTTCCTTTAACCTGTGCAGGCCATTCGCGGTACCGACCCAGATATTTCCGTCAGCATCTTCATGTAACGCAGTGATCAGGTTGCTGGCCAGGCTACCCTGCAATCCATCGGCCTGGAAATGTCGGAATCCCTGTCTGGAAGGAGAAAACAGGTTCAGCCCATGATTAGCGGTTCCGGCCCATAACCGGCCTTTTGAATCGCATAAGAGCGCGGAGGTGCTGTTCGAGGAAATAGAATTGGTGTCGAATGGCTCATCGCGGTACACCTGGAAGTTGATGCCGTCGTACCGGTTCAGACCGTCCTGAGTAGCTATCCAGGTAAAGCCTTTGGGGTCCTGGACGATATCATATACCGAGCTCTGTGAAAGTCCCTCGGCTACTGAAATATGCACGGCCTTATACGACTGGCAAAAACCAACCGCTGGCAATAGCAGGAGCAGTATCAGGAAGAGCTTTCGCATGGGGATACTCCCAAAATTACGAAATTATAGGTGATTCTTCCCTACACATAAAAGGGGGGGTGGTCAGTCCGGTGCCAGCAGTAAGCAGTCGGCAGTCGGCAGTCAGCAGTCAGCAGTCGGTTCCCGATAGTTATCGGGAGGGCGGTCGTGGTCGCTTCACAGGGCATCTGCATTTGATGAAATTAAAATGGTATCATCATTCGCAAAATTTTCACAATACCGGATACCAAATTTACTTCACAATTATTTTGATGGTGCTCTGTCTTGTTCCATTCTGCATGCTTAAAAAATACATGCCATCCGAAAATTCGCTTACATCAATTGTGAATTCGATACCGGAATATTGTTTTTTGAAAATTACTCTACCGGTTATATCTGCCATGGTAACATTGTAAATACCTTCTTTGGCTGCGCGGATATTTATAAAATTATTTGCCGGATTTGGATAAGCGTAAAATGTTACATTTTGGTATTCCGCGATTCCGGTTGGTGTCGCAACTGTATTCAGAGTTGTGTTAGTCAGAATTGGCGGATTGAAATCAAAGTATATTGCTGCTGTGTTTTCAATGGTGGAACCAATGGGTAATCCCACATCCGGTTTTATTTTATACTGCACATATCCATGGCTGCCAGGTTCATTACTGGTGGAATCAGGAAGGTTGATGTTGGGGAAAGTGAACCTTACAATATCACCGGTTACATTTACAAAACATGAATGATCCGACCCCAGGAA
>JANWID010000150.1 GCA_025450095.1 Bacteroidia bacterium
CAATACTTGGAAAAATGCGTCGCCGGTACCGAAGCGATGTATATCGCGATAAAGTGGAACGCATCAAATCAAAAATGCCACATGCCTGTATTGGTGTTGATGTAATTACCGGTTTCCCGGGAGAAACAGAAGAAATGTTTCTCGAAACATATAATTTCTTGAAAGATCTTGAGATTTCATACCTGCATGTTTTCACATATTCTGAACGTGATCATACCCTGGCAGCAGAAATGAATGAAATCGTCCCTGTTGTTATGAGAAAGGAACGCAATAAAAGACTTCGTATACTTTCCGAAAAAAAGCTGCATCAGTTTTATGAATCACAGCGTGGCAGAATTGAAAGCGTACTTTTCGAAGCAGATAACAAAGCCGGATGGATGCATGGCTTTACACGAAATTATGTGAAAGTGCGTGTTCCCTATGATGCATCCCTTATCAACAGGGAATTCGATTGTACTCTTGAATCCATCAGTGACGACGGTTCAATGAATGTTTTCATCTGTGAACTGACTCCTGCCTGATTTCCCGAACCGAATTTTATGTACCCTACTATTTCCGACCTGATTTTTGACCTGACCGGAAAGAACATACCATTACCGGTACAAAGCTTTGGTTTTATGATGGCAGTTTCGTTTCTGTTCGCAGCGTTTACATTATCATTGGAGCTGAAGAGAAAAGAACGGTTAGGCATTTTTCATCCTTTTACCGTAAAAATTCTTGTTGGAAAAGGTGCTTCTGCTTACGACCTGATTACTTCATTCTTCCTTGGATTTTTGTTGGGATATAAAGTGCTGTATGCACTTTTAAATTACAGTGAATTTGTTGATGATACACAGGGAATTCTTCTTTCAATGAAAGGATCATGGCCGGGTGGTATTATTATCGGAACTGTTTTCGCTTTCATGAAATACCGCGAGCAGGAAAAACAAAAGCTACCAAAACCAGAATGGAAACAGGAACTAATGCATCCTTACCAGCTTGTTGGAAATTTCACCATTGTTGCTGCAGTAACTGGCTTGCTTGGTGCGAAAATTTTTCACAATCTCGAAAATCTCGATGAATTTAATTCCGATCCCTGGGGATCACTGGTTTCATTCAGCGGGCTTACTATGTATGGTGGCCTGATAGTAGGAGGAGCAGGAGTGATCTGGTATGCCATAAAAAATAACATGAATCCTTTTCATTTTTCCGATGCCGCCGCTCCGGGACTCATGCTTGCATATGGTGTGGGTCGTCTGGGATGCCAGATCTCGGGCGATGGTGATTGGGGAGTTGTGAATCAAAATCCACAACCTTCGTGGCTGAACTGGCTTCCTGACTGGACCTGGAGCTACCAGTACCCTCATAATGTTTTAAGTGAGGGAATTCCCATTCCCGGATGCATTGGAAAGCATTGCATGATGCTGCCCGAACCCGTTTACCCGACACCGTTATACGAAGCTGTAATATGTATCGGTTTGTTCTTTGTTCTCTGGTCTATGCGAAAATCGTTTACTGTACCGGGAATGTTTTTCAGCATTTACCTGGTCATGAATGGCGTGGAACGGTTTTTTATTGAGAAAATTCGTGTGAATACAAAGTACCACCTGTTCGGACACGGTTTCACCCAGGCGGAACTTATATCAGTTATGCTCATCATAATTGGAGTTACCGGAATTATAGTTTTCCGAAAAATGCATAATTCAAAAGTCAAATTCAATGCTCACTGATCTGTGCGAAGAAGCCCGTGATGTGGTTGCAGGTGCTGTAGATTTCATCAGGCATCGTGCAATTGATTTTGAATATTCCTCAGTGGAACATAAAGGGTTCAACGATCTGGTTTCTGATGTTGATAAAACAGCAGAAAAGATGCTGGTGGAAGGATTGAGTACTGCCTTGCCGGGATCAGGTTTTGTAACAGAAGAAAATACTGCCGGTCATTCCAATCAGCGTTACCGATGGATTATCGATCCGCTTGACGGCACCACGAATTTTGTACACGGTGTACCATGTTTTTGCGTAAGCGTTGCGTTGATGGATGGTAATGAGATTGTGATAGGTATTGTGCATGAAGTAAACCTCGATGAATGCTTTTATTCCTGGACAGGCGCTCCGGCATTCCTGAACAAACGGGAGATCCGGGTTTCCAGGCGCCAACAACTTTCTGAATCGCTCATTGTAACGGGTTTTCCCTATACGAATTTTACAAGACTGAAAGAGTATATGGAGATCTTCGATTATTGCATGAAAAATACACACGGTATCCGTCGCCCGGGTTCTGCAGCAGCCGACCTGGCTTATGTTGCCTGCGGTCGGTATGAAGCATTTTATGAATACGGTCTGAATTCATGGGATGTAGCAGCCGGTGCATTCCTCGTACAACAGGCAGGAGGGAAGGTGAGTGATTTTTCAGGTAAACCGGACTTTGTATTTGGTAAAGAAATAGTAGCTACCAACGCTTTTGTTTTTGATGCTTTCCTGGAAGTAGTGCAACAGCGAATGTCCGGAAACGGGTAAGGATTTGTCTGCTTTCCGTAAGACTTTTATCTTTGGAGAAACGTGATTAAATAATAACTCCCATGAGATTCCTGTTCCTGGTTTTCCTTTTACCTGCAATTGTTGTACAAGCTCAGCATGATGGTTGCGACAAATGTGATATGTTACGTGAAGAATGCGAAGTTTCCGTTCCATCTAAAAAGGAAGAGGTTTGTGCTTTTTTCAGGCAGGAATGTTTAACTACGGATACGGTTTTTGTTGATAATACCGGCGCTACGGCAAAACCTGCAGCAGCTTCTTCATACCAGGTTGTGGCAAAAGGAAAATGTATCGATTATAAGGAAGTTAAGGAATATGAAAAAACTACCCGGAAAGAAACCCGTAGTTACCAGGTAATGAGAAAGGATACGGTTTATTCATTCGCAACCACAAATGCAATATTTCCCGGAGGGGATGAAGCGCTGGTTGCTTACTTAGTAAAGAACATTCGTTATCCTGAATCTGCAAAGCGAAGAAAAGTACAGGGAACTACTTATATGAAATTTGTGGTCCGTCGTGATGGAACTATTACCAATATTCGAGTGGTTAGAAGCATCGATCCGGAATTAAGTAATGAAGCTATGCGTGTGATTAAGGAAATGCCAAAATGGACTCCTGCTACTTTCAGAAAAGAACCGGTGAGTATGTACTATGTTTTACCGGTGAAGTTTAAATTATAATTCAATGGGGTATTCAATAATTAATTCAATTGTAATACAATCATAAAAAATCCATCATAAAAGATCATAAGAAATCATAATAATCATTCCCAATACTCATATTCATACCGGCTGAGCGAATTGGATAATTGTGCGCCGCGGTTCATATCGAGATAATAACCCGATTCGGAAACAACATGGTTGTACTCGTTGAATTCATAAGTAGATTTCAGTGTCAGGTTTCCGTGCTCATCAAAAATTTCTTCTTCAATACAATTATTCCGGTCATCGAATTTAAACCGTAATGTACGCGAGTGAAAATCACGGATTTTTCTTTCGATCACATTTCCACGTTCGTCATAAACACTCAAAATATCACTCACCACTTTCCCGTCTTGATTGGTTTCCGTTGCGCGGATCATACGATCCTGATCATCATATGAAAATTTCGTTACCGAACCGGTTTTTGAATCCGGACCTGTAACAATTTTCTCTATTGGAAGATTTTTATCATTATAATTGATCCTGGTGGTTTCTGCTAAAGTATTGTCGGGGTTATAACGCCTGTGTTCAATGGGAAAATCTTTTTCGTTGTAATCCACTTCGTCAACCGACTCCTTTTCACCATCGGAATCGAATCGTTCAATGCGAACAGGCTGATCGTGGGCCACGTATTCGTATTTCACACATTCACCCGGATCATCACCATAGAACTTTGTTTCTGATATTATACGGTGTTTATCATCACGTTCAAATACATACGACTCACTGATGCCATCCGATTCAATCACCAGTTCATGGCGAACCTGTTTGCCGGCATCATTATAAGAATAAATATGTTTTTCTTCCAGGTCACTTTCATCAATGCGAGATTCGGAAACAAGATTTCCCTTATCATCAAACTCCGATTGTACTGACAGGATTTCATCGTCCGGTTCACCGCCAAAAGCCATTTTTTTAAAGCGGGTGGTGTATTTTTTCGAGATCCTTATTTTCATGTCTGGGGGATGAGCACTTTTCGTATAGCCACGAGCTCTTCAAGCAGTGTTTCCAGCCGGTCGAGGTGAAGCATGTTGGCTCCGTCGGATAAAGCGTTTGCAGGGTCGGGATGGGTTTCGACAAAAATACCGTCTACACCGGCAGCAATTCCCGCTTTCGCGATGGTGCTGATCAGGTGCGGCTGGCCTCCTGTTACTCCAGAACCCTGGTTAGGTTGCTGCAGGCTGTGAGTGATATCGAGCACGACAGGAACATTAAATCCCTGCATTACGGGAATTCCACGGAAATCAACAACAAGATCAGAATAGCCCAGCATGGTGCCGCGTTCGGTAAGCATGATATTTTTATTTCCCGATTGACGGATTTTGTCAACCGCAAATTTCATGGAAGCAGCTGCGAGAAACTGACCCTTTTTCACGTTAACAGTCTTGCCGGTTTTTGCTGCTGCAATAAGCAGGTCGGTCTGGCGGCATAGGAATGCAGGTATCTGTAATACATCGACGTATTCAGCAGCCATAGCTGCCTCATGACTTTCATGGATATCGGTTACAATAGGCACATCGAATTCGTCGCGGATATCTGCCAGGATGCGCAGTGACTTTTCATCGCCAATACCAGTGAAAGAGTCGAGTCGCGTGCGGTTGGCTTTACGATAGGAAGCTTTAAATACAAAAGGAATTTGCAGACGTGAAGTAATTTCCTTAATCCGTGCAGCAATGGAACGCGTCATTTCTTCGCTTTCCACAACACATGGACCTGCAAGCAGGAAAAAGTTGCCGGCATCTATATCCCGCAGCCGGGGAATGTTCTGTAGCATATAATTATAAATTTTGTGCAAAATTACGAAAAAAGGAAGGTACGGATTCTGGTCGTTGCGGATCGGATGGGTACGGATTACGGATTCAGGTCGCCACGGAACGGATGTACGGATTACAGATTCAGGTCGCCGCGGAACGGATGTACGGATTACAGATAATTTGTACCATCTGTAATCCGTACATCCGGGGCGGCCCTTCAATGAATCCGAAATCCGTACCCATCCAAGGTGGTTTTTCAAAGAATCTGTAATCCGAAGCTTTTACATGACCTCAAGCACCAATCCCTTCAGATATTCTCCTTCCGGATGATAGAGACTCACAGGATGATCGGCACCTTGAGAAAGCTGGTGCAGAATAGTAACATTCCTTCTTGTTTTTGCAGCAGCGGTAAATACCGTTTTGCGAAAAAGTTGTTTATCGATAGCCTGGGAACACGAAAAGGTAAAAATAAGTCCACCGGGCCGGATAGATTTGATCGCTTCCATATTCAGGTTACGATAACCGATAACAGCCTTATCCGCCGCGCTCAAATGCTTAGCAAATGCAGGAGGATCGAGGACAATGATATCGTATTCTGATTTTGAGATTTTCAGGAAATCAAATACGTCTTCGCAATGAGAGTGGTGCGGTGCGTTTTCGCCAAAATTCAGCATCACATTCATGTCGGTCCATTCAATAGCCTTCCGTGAGCTATCGACAGAATCCACATATGAGGCTCCGGCCTTGAGGGCGTATATGGAAAAACCACCTGAATAACAAAATGTATTCAGAACTTTTTTGCCACGAACATAATTGGAAAGCAGCAAGCGGTTATCGCGTTGATCGAGAAAAAATCCGGTCTTTTGTCCTTCCTGCCAGTTTACATGAAACTGGTGGCCGTTTTCCGTTACAACAGTATGAGAAGAGTTACCCAGTAAATAAGTGCCTTCAGCACCGGCATCCGGGTTTCTAGCATATATAGTAGAGAGTGAGTCCAGGTTTTTATTTAGCGCATCCGAAATAATTGGAAGCATTTTCTGCATTCCGGTGGTATGTGCTTGTATGACCACATGCTTATCATAAACATCCACGATCATTCCTGGCAGACCATCACCTTCGCCATGAATAAGGCGATAGGTATTTGTATAATTTTCTGCAAAGCGGAATAATTTTCTTACTTCAATTGCAGCTTTTATTTTTTCATTCCAGAAGGTTTCATCAATTGCTCTTTGTTCAAACGACAACACCCGCACCATAATGGAAGCTTTGTGATAGTGACCCGTTGCGAGGTAATTTCCTTCCGAATCGGTAACTTCCACCACAGAACCCTCTTCCAGCCTTTTGATATCCGTAGCAACGGCGCCTGAAAAAATCCATGGATGAAAATTTTTTACCGAGCGTTCTTTGCCCGGTTTAAGCTTTATGCCTGGATATAGTTGAATCACTCCACAAAGATAGGAGGAAGGGATGTATTTTTTAACAAACTCTGTATTCGTTGAATTTTTAATAAGTTTGAAAATACTTTTAATTCAAAAACTTCTGGTATATGAAATTAAGGATTCTGTAAATTACCTATTTTTATAAGTGTAAAATCGAAGATGTTTCAAGGCAATACCACAAAAGAAAAATTTCTGACGCTTTCACAAATAAGTGATGGTATCCGCCAGGCTATAGGTGCACAGTTTGGCGAGCGACTTTTCTGGATTGTAGCCGAAGTTTCCGAACTGAATGTGCGAAAAGGGCATTGTTACCTTTCGTTGGTGGAAAAATTGCCAGGGACTTCAGCACCTGCGTGCGAGCTGAAAGGAATCATATGGGCGAATAAGTTTACACGGATCAGCGAAGTATTCCAGACTGCAACAGGAACAGAACTGGCATCAGGAACCAGGATTCTTTTTCAGGCATCGGTTCGTTATGATGTGAAATGGGGGTTAAACTTAATTGTTGAAGATGTTGAGCCAACTTACACCATCGGACTTATTCAACAGGAACGGGAGCGTACCGTCGCACGACTGAAAGCCGAAGGAGTTTATGGTTTTAATAAGAGTTTAACTTTCCCGGTTGTTGCACTGAGAGTAGCCATTATTTCCGCAAAAGATTCCCGTGGTTTTGAAGATTTTCAAAATAAATTATTGTATAACGTTTATGGATACCGTTTCACCACCGAGCTATTTACAAGTGCGCTGCAGGGTGACGGAGCTCCAAAGGAAATGGTGAACCGGCTGATTGAAATTTTTAAACGCATCAGCGAATTTGATATCGTGGTAATCGTAAGAGGAGGAGGAGGAGCTATTGATCTGAATTGCTTTAATGATTTTGGTTTATCGCGTGCAGTGGCAAGGTTTCCATTGCCGGTACTGACTGGAATTGGTCATACTACCAACATCAGCGTAGTGGATGAAGTTGCATTCGCCAATCGGATCACACCTACTGATGCTGCCGATTTTATTGTGGAGCGTACGCATGATTTTGAGATGCGTTTGGATGGACTCGGC
>JANWID010000151.1 GCA_025450095.1 Bacteroidia bacterium
GCAGTCAGACAGGGTGATAGCCCTGGAAATTCCAATCCTTCTCCGAACGGGTTCACTGGTGAGGAAATCTGTCAGGCCATGTTCTATGCCGGTTTAAATGACAGGCTTACGGGATTGGGAATTTTTGAATTCGATTCTGATGCCGACCGCCAGAACCAAACTGCACACCTTGTAGCCCAGATGGTTTGGTATTTTATTGAAGGTGTTAACAACAGGAAAAATGACTTTCCTTCTCCTGGAAATAATTCATTTATCACTTATAGGGTTGCGGTGGAAGGAATCGATAAGGAACTGGTATTTCTGAAGCACAGAACCAGTGGAAAATGGTGGATGGAAATGCCGGAAACAGCTCCTAAAAACCGTCTCAACCGATATAATTTCCTCCCGTGTGCCCCATCCGATTACCAGCAGGCGTGCGCAAATGAAATGCCTGAACGATTCTGGCAGGCAGTGCAAAAATTGTAAGAAAAATCGTGTTATTATCTATTAAGCAGGCTTGTCCCTGCTTGCCCCGGCATCTTCGATCCGCCAAAAGTTATCCGGAACGGGTCACGTTTATATCTTATTTTCAAGTAATTGAATAATAATTCCTTATAAAATCATATGTAATGTTAATAAATTCTGTGGATTTCATTCGACATCAGAGTATTGGAACTTTTAAACAATTTCCTTTTTTGTTTTTGATTTAAAATTTTAGTTACTTTAGCCCCCTGATAAATTTAATTAACAATCTAATAAAGTTTACGAGTCACACAAACCGTCAGCACTGTATGAAGAAATTTTTATCACTTGCTCTGTTTACAACACTTATTTCCGGAATTTCATATGGGCAGCAGGACCCTCAGTTTAGCCAAAACATGTTCAACAGGTTATATACAAACCCTGCGTATGCGGGAAGTAGTGATGGTATCTGCGGAACACTCATTTACCGTAACCAGTGGACGGGATTTGACGGCGCTCCTAAAACGGGCGTTTTCAGTCTGGATGCACCGGTTAATTTTTTGCACGGAGGTCTTGGATTGACGGTTCTGGCAGCTGATGAATTGGGCTTTGAAAACACATTCATGGCAAAACTGGCGTATGCATTTCGCTTCAATGTAGGAGCCGGTAATCTGGCAATAGGTGCCGACTTTGCATACGTGCAAAAGTCGATTGATGGCGACTGGAAACCGACGGATGCAAACGACCCGATTATTCCAACGTCTTCTGTTTCAGGAAGTGTAATCCCCGATCTGGGAGCTGGAATCTATTATAACTCTGACAAATTGTACCTGGGTGCTTCTATGGCGCATATCCTTGAAAGTGAAGTTGATTATGGCGATTTCTCTACGGAATTGGTAAATCACTTTTATTTCATGGGAGGCTACCGTATAGAGTTCAGCCCTTCTGTTTCTCTTACACCCTCCTTCCACGTTAAAAATGCTGGAGACCAAACCCAGGCGGACATTAATGCGAATCTATACTTTAATAACCGCTTCTGGATCGGAGGATCCTACAGGCTTGAGGATGCCATCGTAATATTGGCCGGCCTCAATATAACCCCCAACCTTCGCCTGGGATATTCGTATGACATGACAACCTCCGATTTAAAAGATTATAGCAGCGGTACCCACGAGATTATGCTGGGGTACTGTTATAAAATCAAGAAAAAGATTACACCTATTAACCGGAACGTAAGATTTCTCTGATATTTTGCTACTATTTGTGAAATTGGTAACCTATTTTTGGATTCAACGTTAGCCAGCATTGAAACCTGAAATAGCCGTTTTACACGTAACTAGTAAAATAAGCAGAAGGTTCCGGCGTTAGTGGAATCAACTGTCGTATATACCCGAAAAAATAATCTAACATAGCGGAACATGAAAAGACTGATCATTTACTCTGCAATAGTATTGTTGCTCAGTAGCTGTGGTGGTGGCAACCGCGGTCAGCTTATTGGAGTCCAGGGCCGTGAGAAATGGTACCAGGCCGATCCTTACGGCATGGTGTTCATTCCATCAGGAGCCTATAATATGGGACCCAGCGACCAGGATGTGCCTTACGCAGTGGTCGCACAAAGCAGAACAGTATCGGTGCACGCTTTTTATATGGATAATACTGAAATTACCAATAATGAATACCGGCAATTCGTAGACTGGGTTCGAGACTCACTTGCACATCGCCTGATTGGTGGCGAACACCTGATCGATGAAGGAGAATACGGAGAACGTATTAACTGGAGAAAGAAAATTGACTGGGACGATGAAGAGAACGTTGAAACGTTGAACGAACTTCACCTGCCTGAAGCAGAACGATTCTACCGTCGTAAGGAAATTGACGCCCGTAAACTGAACTTCGAATATTACTGGGTCGATCTGCATGAAGCAGCTCTGCGTTCCAGCCGTGAACAGGGTAAAACTGATCGTTCTGTATTCATTAAAAAGGACGTGATCAACGTTTATCCCGATACCCTTGCGTGGATTCACGATTTTACATATTCCTTTAATGATCCTATTACCAATATGTATTTCTGGCATCCATCCTACGACGAATATCCTGTAGTAGGTGTGAACTGGAAACAGGCACGTGCATTCTGTATCTGGAGGACTCAGCTGCTCAACAGTTATCTGATGAGCAATGGCGAAACCATGGTTCAGGACTTCCGTCTGCCTACCGAATCAGAATGGGAATATGCGGCCCGTGGGGGTCTGGATCTTTCACCATATCCCTGGGGAGGTCCTTATATCCGGAACAGCCGTGGTTGTTTCCTGGGTAACTTTAAACCTATGCGAGGAAACTATCTTGACGATGGCGGATTCTATGCAGTAACTGTTACTTCATACTGGCCTAATGATTATGGCTTGTATTGCATGGCCGGAAACGTTTCCGAGTGGACCAGCAATGCTTATGATGAATCAGCGTATAACTTCCAGCATGACCTGAACCCAGATTACATGTATGAAGCGAAGGATTCCGATCCTCCTACTTTAAAACGAAAAGTAATTCGTGGTGGTTCATGGAAAGATGTTGGATACTTTTTGCAAACCGGAACACGTTCTTATGAATACCAGGATACCTCTAAATGTTATGTGGGATTCCGTTGCGTAATGGACTTTATGGGACGTGATAAATCAGACTTCTGATAAATCAAATACAATCAAAAACAAACCAAATCAAATAACTAACTTTAAAAAACACTAAAAACAAAATGTCATTAGCTTCAATAACTCAAAGTAAAGGGTTCAAAAACATGATGGCGAAGCTGTACGGATGGGGAGCTTCTGTAGTTATCGTGGGTGCACTTTTTAAAATCCAGCACTGGGAAGGTGCCGGTCTTATGCTTACCGTAGGTCTTATGACGGAAGCAGTAATTTTCTTCTTCTCAGCATTTGAACCTCCTCATGAGGATGTGGACTGGTCACTGGTTTACCCCGAGCTGGCAGGTATGCATGAGCCGGGTCACGATAAGCACAAGAAAAAGAAAATCGATCCCATTGCACAGGAAATGGATCGCCTGTTAAGTGAAGCTAAAATTGGCCCAGAGCTGATTCAGAGCCTCGGTACCGGGATGAAAACGCTGGGCGAGAACGCCGCCAAAATGACGGATCTTTCCAGCGCTACAGTAGCGACTGATGAATATGTGAAAAATGTTCAGGTAGCATCTAAATCGGTAAGTTCTCTTGCCGGTTCTTATGAAAAGGCTACCCAGGCTATGAACAGCCTGAGTACTTCCAGCGATGATGTGAAAGTTTACAACGATCAGGTATCTTCCGCTGGTAAAAACCTCGCTGCACTGAATGCAATTTATGAACTGCAGTTACAGGATTCCAACAAGCACCTGAAGGAAACCTCTAAATTCTATGACGGTATCAACGAGCTGATGTCAAACCTCAACTCGACTCTTGAAGATACCCGACGCTACAAAGATGAAGTGGCCCGTCTTGCAAAAAATCTGTCTTCTCTCAACACGGTTTATGGTAACATGCTCTCTGCAATGAACATTAACCCCGGTAAATAATTTTTTTGAATTCCTTATTATCTAACTAACCTTAAAAACGAGAGAATAAAAAATGGCAGGTGCTAAGCTATCCCCGAGGCAACGAATGATCGGGATGATGTACCTCGTATTGACTGCCCTTTTGGCTCTGAACGTTTCCAAGGAGATCATTAACGCGTTTGTTACCGTTAACGACAGCCTGGAAGCCTCGAACCAAAATACTACGTCACGTAACGAGAGGATTTACGCCGACTTCCAGAAGGCGATGCAGAATGACCCCACAAAGGTAGGACCGTACAATACCAAAGCACAGTCTACCAAAAAACTGAGCACAGATCTGATATCGTATATTGATAATTTGAAAAAGGAAATCACCATGAAAGTGGAGAAGCTGGAAGCCGGAGCTGCTGTTCCTGCTCCCCGCGATATCGCCCGTAAGGATGATTATGATGTTCCTACCAATATTATGTGCGGAGATAAGGCGGATGGTAAAGGACACAAAGCTTCTGAATTTAAAGACAAGATCAATAAATTTAAAGCAGATGTTCTCAAGCCGTTAGATCCCAAAGATCAGAAACTGTTTGCTCCGCGACTGGATCAATTACTCAACACAAAGGATCCTGATCCGAAAGTAGTACAGGATAATAAGAAGACCTGGGAAATGGCAACTTTCTACCATAATCCGGTAGTTGCTACTATCGCGATGCTTACAAAATTCCAGGCCGACGTGCGTAACGTGGAATCGGAAATCATTAATCACCTTTATACTTCCATCGATGCTTCAAGCTTTAAGTTTGATAACCTGGAAGCACGCGTGATTGCTCCCACCAGTTATGTATTGACCGGGCAGGAATATAAAGCTGATGTATTTCTTGCAGCTTATAGTTCCACTGCATATCCGTAAATAACAATAGGTGGTTCTGCAATCCCGGTTGAAGGTGGATTGGGTAAATACGCAGTCCGTGCTACTAGTGAAGGTTTGAAAAAATATGAAGGCATTATTAAAGTGAAAGATCCTGCAACCAACCAGGATAAAACATATCCTTTCACAGCAGAATATATAGCTGCAAAACCTTCATCAGTTGTATCGGCTGATAAAATGAATGTCCTTTATATTGGTGTTGAAAACCCAATGTCTATTTCAGTTCCGGGTGTTGCCGATGCCAATATTTCACCTTCCATTTCTGGCGGAGGGGCAACACTGGTAAGGAATCCCAAATTAGGAAGCAGTAAATACACTGCCAAAGCAACTACCCAGGGAGAAGCTACTATCAATGTTACCGCTAAGCTGGAAGGCAAGAATGTTCCTATGGGACAATTTAAGTACCGTGTTAAGCGTGTACCCGATCCGGTTGCCATGGTTAATGGTAAAAAAGGCGGTCCTATCAATAAAGCGGAACTTGCTGCTGCAACTTCCGTAAACTCCATCATGGAGAATTTCGACTTCGAATTGTACTTCCGTGTGAATAAATTCCGGATGACTCTGATCCGTAAAGGAAAAGATCCGACGGAACTTGAATCACCCAACAACCTGATTACTGCCCAGATGAAGGCTGCTATTCAGGCTGCAGGACCTGGTGCAAAAGTGTATTTCGAATATATTAAGGCCAGCGGCCCCGATGGAACTACGCGATCGCTCAGTTCTGTAAACTTCGTGCTGCAATAGGCTGAAAAAGTAAAGGCTCAAACAAAAAAGGAGATAAAACATGAAAAGAATCATTCTGGTCTTTTCCATCATTGTAGCATTCACAGCAGGAACATCGGCTCAGAATGTGCTCGATGGTGTATATGTGCGGGAACACAGTCCTACGAAGTCGGTGGTGCCGTTGTCATACCTTCGCGAAGCCGATGTAATGTGGTCAAAGAAGATCTGGCGGATCATTGATCTTAAGGAGAAAATGAACCTTGCGTTCTATTATCCTACTGAGAAAATAAACGATCGCAGAAGCCTCAATGATATCCTTTACGATGCAGTGAAAGAAGGAACTCTGACCGCATATTCTGATGAAGAGTTTATGTTCTCCATGACCCGTGAGGATTTCCAAAGAATCGGTGGTGCAGGAGTGGATACAACTCAAATCGTGGATCCGGAACCTCCATATCTCACAAGGGATACTGTTATTATTCGTGAATTCTCAACTGCTAATATCGTAGCTTACCGCGTTAAAGAAGAGTGGTTCTTTGATAAACAGCGTTCGGTTATTGATGTCAGGATTATTGGTCTTGCGCCACTGATTTATGCGGTTGACGATAAAGGAAATCGTCGTGAAGGCGACCTTAGAATTCCAATCATGTGGATCTATTTCCCGGAAGCACGGAAGATTCTTGTGAACCAGGAAGTATTTATGCGTGGTAATGACTCCGATCGTCGTACCTGGGATGATATATTCCAGAAGCGGTTGTTCGCAAGCTACATTTATAAAGAAAACAACGTGTTCGATCGTCGTATCGAAGATTATAAACAGGGAATGGATGCACTCGTGGAAGCTGAACGCATCAAACAGGATATCGTAAACCTTGAGCACGACCTCTGGGATTACTAAAATTCTATATCTGAAATAAAAAAGCCGGGTTATACCCGGCTTTTTTATTTCAGATAATTTGAGTCACATTATTGATTTTTATCCTATTCGAATTTATACTACAAGACTTTTAGCAGGTCATTTCTATTTTTATTTTCTTTTGTTTCAACACTTCCTAAGTCAGTTTTGCAGGATGTTGTCTTTTATTTTTAACCTTAATGATGGAGAAATATTTAAGTGATTTATAAATCGATTACTGAATAAATGATTTTTTTAACTCAAAAACTATGCGTTACTTCTTCACATTGCTGTTATCTATTATAGGAGCACACAATTCTGCAAACGGACAAAATTTCCAGTGGGCAAAACAAATAGGTGGGTCAGTTGTCCAAACATGTTTTTCAATTGCAGTTGATGATACAGGAAATGTATATACCATCGGACACTTTGACGGAACTGCTGACTTTGACCCAGGTACCGGTATTTATAACCTGACCTCTGCCGGTAGTTTTGATATATTTATTTCCAAAATGGATGTTTCCGGGAATTTCATCTGGACAAAGCAAGTGGGAGGAACAGGATTTGATTTTGGACGAAGCGTTTTTCTGGATAACACGGGAAGCATTTACATAACAGGTCACTTTAATAACACAGTTGACTTTGATCCAGGACCCGGCAGGTTTTTACTAACATCATGCGGCACCTCTGATATTTATATTGAAAAGTTGGATAACTCCGGCAATTTCATTTGGGCTGAAAAAACTGGAAGTACAGGAAATGACCAGGGACGCGACATTGTTGTTGGCATTAATGGAAATATTTATGTTACCGGATACTTCTCTGATATTATAGACGCTGACCCCGGTCCGGGAATATATAATATGACCTCTGCAGGTAGCTATGACAATTTTGTTACCAAGCTGGATCCTTCAGGAAGTTTTCTGTGGTCAAAACAAATTGGTGGATCAGGAAGTGACTTTAGTTTTTCCGTCGCTGTTGATGTGAATGAAAATGTTTATACGACGGGGGGCTTTGACGGAACAGTTGATTTTGATCCGGGTATTGGTATTTTTTACCTGAACGCAGTCGGATCATCGGATATTTTTGTTTCCAAATTTAATGCTTCAGGCAATTTTATCTGGGCAAAGCAAATGGGGGGAACGAGCAGTGGTGATGTAGGTCAGTCGATCGCAGTTGATATTAACGGAAGTGTCTATACGACGGGAGTATTTATGAACACTGCAGATTTTGACCCCGGCACAGGAACATATAACCTGATTTCAGCGGGTGCCAGGGATATTTTTGTATCCAGGCTGGACAGTTCCGGAGTTTTCATGTGGGCTGATCGAATTGGAGGGCCCAATGAAGATTATTCATCCTCTGTTGTAGTCGATGATGGCGGAAATGTTTATTCAACAGGGCACATCGATTACGTTCTCTATATTTCGAAAACAGACTCATCCGGAATTTCCACAATGACAACACTTATCAGCGGATCAGGGGGTCTGGCAGGCCATGCTATGACGATTGATACGGTTGGAAATATTTTTACTACAGGCTACTTTTCCGGAACAGTCGATTTTGATCCTGGTACAGGTCTCTATAATATAACCTCGACAACCCAATCAGATGTTTTTGTTTTGAAATTATCAGATATACCTTCCGCTATTATGGAAAGTAATTTTTCATTCAATGAAACGTATGTATACCCGAATCCAACCATGGGAAAAATCAATATAACAGGTTCGGGTATTATTGATATGATAATAATAACAAATGCACTCGGTCAGATTATTTATGAAGATAAACCAGGAAAAGAAAAAGTTACTGTACAAATTGACAACGCAGGAATATATTTTGTTCAAATAATCTCTGGTAACCAGGCGATCACTAAAAAGGCAATTGTTAAAAAGTTTTAGGAATTTTAACATCTGGGAACATAGAATCTGTAAATTATGATATTATTTTTCCTGAGTTTCTATGCGGTTCAATCTAATTTCAAGATCAGTGATTGTGACCCTCATGATCATCATGCATATTAGCTGCTGTATCTGCAACAGCAGTAGTGTCTGTTGAAATGGAGGTTGTAGCACCTTTATAATCCGGATTTTTAACCAGGTCCATGCCGCATACTTTACAGACCCCGGGTTCCATGGAGCCACTCTCTTCACAATGCATCGGGCAGATGTATGCATGTACAGTATCGATAACCGCTAATTGTTCGGTATTGGCATCAGCAGCAGCTTCTTTATTTTTCCCACCACCACAGGCAATAAATAATACGGAAGCGACAAGCATTACTGGTAAAAATCTGGTTAGTTTCATATGTTTTGAATTTGTTTCTTTTATTTTTTATTTATCATTCATCAATTACATATTTCTGCGGTACTGACCGCCTACTTCAAATAATGCTCCGGTAATCTGACCAAGTGAACAGTATTTTGAAGCTTCCATAATTTTTTCAAACATATTCTGATTATGAATTGCTGTGAGTTGCAGATCATGAAGAATATCTTTTGACACGCTTTCATGATGCTTATGCAGATTCCGCAGCGTGGTGATTTGAAATTCTTTTTCTTCCGGTGTGGCCCGGATGACTTCACGTGGCAGAATAGTCGGAGAACCTTTTGATGATAAAAAAGTATTCACTCCAATTATGGGCAACTCTCCCGTATGCTTGAGAGTTTCATAATAAAGTGATTCCTCCTGTATTTTACCCCTTTGATACATGGTTTCCATAGCGCCAAGCACACCACCGCGTTCTGTTATCCGGTCGAATTCAGAAAGCACAGCTGCTTCTACCAGATCGGTTAGCTCATCAATAATAAATGATCCTTGCAAAGGATTTTCATTCTTCGCCAAACCGAGCTCACGATTAATGATCAGCTGAATGGCCATTGCTCTGCGAACACTTTCTTCGGTGGGTGTTGTGATCGCTTCGTCATAGGCATTGGTATGAAGAGAATTGCAATTATCATAGATCGCGTAAAGCGCCTGTAATGTTGTACGGATATCGTTGAAATCAATTTCCTGTGCATGCAACGAACGACCGGATGTCTGAATGTGATATTTAAGCATCTGGGAACGTTCATTGGCTTTGTATTTAAGCTTCATTGCTTTTGCCCAGATCCTCCGTGCTACGCGTCCAATAACTGCGTATTCAGGATCCACTCCGTTCGAAAAGAAAAACGAAAGGTTGGGAGCAAATTCATTTACATCCATCCCGCGGCTTGCATAATATTCTACATATGTAAAACCGTTAGCCAGCGTAAATGCCAGCTGTGTGATCGGATTCGCACCTGCTTCAGCAATATGATATCCTGAAATGGAAACCGAATAGAAATTGCGAATATTGTTTGTAATAAAATATTGCTGCATATCACCCATCAGCCGTAGCGAGAATTCCGTGGAGAAAATACACGTATTCTGTGCCTGGTCTTCTTTAAGGATATCAGCCTGTACAGTGCCCCGAACTGTAGCAAGGGTTTCGTTTTTTATTTTATCATAAATCTCGCGTGGCAATACCTGGTCACCGGTTACACCAAGCAGCATCAGTCCAAGGCCGTTGTTTCCTTCCGGTACAGGGAAATTATAAAGCGGTTGTGTTAAACCTGTTTTTGCAAATATTTTACGGATCTTTTCCTTTGTTTCCTTTTCGAGTCCGTTTTTATGAATATAAATTTCGCATTGCTGATCAATAGCAGCATTCATGAAAAATGCGCCTACAATTGCGGCTGGACCATTAATAGTCATCGATACCGATGTTGCCGGATCGCAAAGATTAAAACCGGAATAAAGTTTCTTGGCATCATCCAGGCAACATACCGAAACACCGGCGTTGCCAATTTTTCCAAAGATATCAGGCCGGTAATCGGGATCCTGACCATACAACGTCACGGAATCAAACGCTGTGGATAAACGTTTTGCAGGAAGGTCAAGCGATACATAATGAAAACGCTTGTTGGTCCTTTCCGGGCAACCTTCACCTGCGAACATCCTGGTTGGATCTTCATTTTCCCGTTTAAAGCGGAATACACCCGATGTGAACGGGAATTCTCCCGGAACATTTTCCTGCAAAAGCCATTTGAGTAAATCACCCCAGGCTTTGAACCTGGGAAGCGCCACTTTAGGTATGCGCTGTCTTGATAATGATTCCGTGTAAGTTTGAATCCTTAGTGTTTTCTGCCGTACCTGGAATTCGTAAAATTCATTGCGGTAATTTTCCGCCTTAGCGGGAAAATCTTCCAGCAGTTTCAGGTTATTTCCATCGAGCTGTAGTTGCAGCTCTTTTAGCTTTTGATCAAGTAAACCGGTTAAAGAAGAATCCGGATTCCCTTCGATTCGCAGCATTTGAAGCGTGGTATGCAATGCATACAGCTTTTGTGCAGTTTCCGACTGTTCTATAACCCAATTATCATAATTACGGTTATTTTCAGAGATCTCACTGAGATATCGTGTCCGGTGTGGTGGAATGATGTAAATTTTTTCACTCACTTCCTCGCTTACATGAAAATCGGAATGTAAAGGGGCACCGGTCTCATCCGTAATTTTATTCATAACGGCCCTGTATAAACGATTCATGCCGGGATCGTTAAATTGTGACGCAATGGTGCCGAATACCGGGAGCGAATCGTCAGAAGTATCCCAAATCTGGTGATTTCGCTTATATTGTTTCTTCACATCTCTCAATGCATCAGTAGCACCCCGCTTATCGAATTTATTCAGCGCAATAATGTCTGCAAAGTCCAGCATATCGATTTTTTCAAGCTGGGTTGCAGCACCATACTCAGGTGTCATAACATAAAGTGAAACATCGCTGTGATCGGTGATCTCCGTATCCGATTGCCCGATACCGGATGTTTCCAGTATAATAAGATCGTACCCGGCAGCCTTAACAATGGAAATGGCTTCCTTAACATGTTTGGAAAGAGCCAGGTTGCTCTGGCGCGTCGCCAGGGAACGCATATACACCCGCGGATTGTGGATGGCGTTCATACGGATGCGGTCGCCCAGCAATGCCCCGCCGGTTTTACGTTTTGAAGGATCAACGGAAATTATGGCTACCGTTTTATCCTTGAACTCCAGCAGAAAACGTCGCACCAGTTCATCAACAAGGGATGATTTTCCCGCACCACCTGTTCCGGTTATTCCTAAAACCGGCGCGTTGTGTTTTGCAACTTCTTCCTGGATCTGTTCATGAAACGGAACAAATCCATCCGGGTTGTTCTCTGCAGCGGAGATCAAAGTAGCAATTGCTTTCTGATCTTTTGTTGTGATCCTGCTGATCTCACCATTCAGATTCATGCCTGTTGCAAAATCGGCGAGTTTCAGCATATCATTGATCATTCCTTGCAGTCCCATAGCACGACCATCATCAGGAGAATAAATACGTGAAATACCATATTGCTGTAATTCCCGGATCTCTTCTGGCAGAATAACACCACCACCACCACCAAATATTTTTATGTGAGAGCAACCGCGTTCCTTTAGCAGATCATACATGTATTTGAAATATTCCATGTGCCCACCCTGGTAACTGGTGAGTGCAATTGCATTGGCATCTTCCTGGATGGCGCACTCAACCACTTCAAGGGCGCTGCGGTCGTGACCCAGGTGAATAACTTCCGCTCCACTGGCCTGGATAATTCTGCGCATGATGTTAATGGAAGCATCATGACCATCGAAAAGACTGGCAGCAGTAACTACGCGTATCTTATTTCTGGGGACGTATTTTTCGGTTTCCATAAAAGTATTGCTCGGTCACAAATTTATGAAAAATAAGGGGATTGACTTTTTGGTAAGTAATTATCTAATTATCAATGTATTATAGCGAAATCATGGTTTGATTTTTACAATGATTTTAGGGAACGGTTAAAATACCTTTTTTAGTAAGTTTGCCTGCCATGTTTTTTTATCTCTCCAAAATCCTGAATTTCCTGGTTTCGCCTTTTACCTGGTTCATCATTTTGGCGTTGATAGGTTTGATGGGCAACAAACCGGAACGAAAACGGAAATGGTGGTTCGCAGCGTTTATTGTTTTGTTCATTTTCTCAAATCCATTCCTTGCGAATGAAGTTATGCAGCGGTGGGAGATACAACCGATTCGAACGGAATCTATAAAAGAACCTTATGATGTTGGAATCCTACTGGGTGGAAGCCTCCAGTCATTCGACATTGTCAACAGCAGACCAATATATAGTCAGAGTGTAGATCGTTTATTGCAAACTATTGCACTTTACAAAAGCGGTAAGATAAAAAAGATATTGCTTTCGGGTGGATCCGGATCAGTGACACGGCCCGGGGAAAGAGAAGCTGAAATCATTTTAAAGGTAATGGAAGAAACCGGCATACCAGCCCGTGATATCATCATCGAAAATCAATCAAGGAATACATATGAAAACGCAATCTATACTGTAAAGATCCTGAAAGAACGAAAAGCAGGCGATAGGTTATTGCTGATCACTTCATCATTTCATATGCGAAGGTCGATGGCATGTTTCCGGAAAGCGGGATTAGTTCCTGATGCCTTCCCGGTAGATCCCCGTTCGCACCAGCATAAGTATACTCCTGAAAACTCTGTTTTACCGCACCCGGGCGCATTGCTTACGTGGGATGCACTGATTCATGAATGGCTGGGAATAATGTCTTATCGTCTTGCCGGGTACATCTGATCATTAAACAAAAAGATTACATTTATAACTTCTAAAAAATAAAAAATTGAAAAACGTATCTTTAATTCTGAACATAATTTTATTGGCTGCAGTAGCATTCTTGTATTACAAAGTATATCAGAAACCAGAAAATGTGGTAGCACCGGTAAGCCTTGATCCGGGAACAGGTATGCCTTCAAATGCAATTGTTTTTCTGAACTCTGATACATTATTGAACGATTATAATTTTTTCAATGCGATGAAAGATAAACTGGAAAATAAACAGGATAGCATCGACAAGGCACTGAACATAAGAGCAAAAATGCTGGAGCAGGACGTAGTGCGTTACCAGGAACGGGCCGGCACTATGTCACCAGAACAACGTGCGCAGGAAGAAGAAAAACTTATGGCACGACAGCAGAACCTGATGCAACAGAAGCAAACCTTAGTAGACGAACTACAGGAAGAAGAATCAGTGATGAACGATTCCATACATGACAATCTCACACGATACCTAAGAGAATATAATAAAGAAAAAAAATACCTGTACATTCTCGGCTACCAGCGCGGTAGCGGAATTTTACTTGCGAATGATTCTCTTGATATAACTAAAGAGGTGCTTGAAGGGCTGAATAAGAAGTAAGTTCATCAATCTTTTGAATTTATTTTAGAAATATATTCATATTCGGCTATTTGTCATTCTTACTTTTAATGAATATTTTAGCTAATGATAAATAATTTGAAGCACTGATTTAAATGAAATACATAAAATATCAAACCAGGTCAGGTATCATTTATTATTATTTTTTCTTTGCAGCCATTTTGTTTCCATTTTTATTGAAATCACAGGGTTTAAGTTCTAATCCAGAAATTCAAAAAGAATTTGGGTTAATTGAAAATATAAAATCCATAAAGGAATTTAAGATATTATTTACGTATGACGGAATGAGAGTTGGAAGGTTTGA
>JANWID010000152.1 GCA_025450095.1 Bacteroidia bacterium
ATAAAAAAACCCTTCCCGAAAGGAAAGGGTTTTCTTTTTCGTAACAGGATTACTTCACTTTGGCGGAAAGTTCAGCACCAGCTTTGAATTTAGCAACCTTTTTTGCGGCAATTTTGATTTCCTTGCCAGTTTGCGGGTTGCGACCTGTACGGGCAGCTCTTTTCGCAACGGAGAATGTACCAAAACCAACGAGAGTAACTTTATCTCCCTTTTTCAGGGTCTTCGCAGTTACAGCGAGGAAAGCTTCCAACGCCCGCTGAGCGTCAGCTTTCGTGATTTTTGCTTCTGTGGCAATTGCGTCCACTAATTCACCTTTGTTCATTTTTGATTTGTTTTTAATTGATTAGATATTCAACTATACGAAAGTATATTAAAGAGTAGCGTTCGCCAACTGTTTCGATTTGAAAACTGTGGAATTGTTGATAAATAGGGGGTTTTGTTGAAAACTTGACTCTGAAACCGCATCCGGAGCAGGTTTACAGGTTAACAACCGTGGAAACGGTTATAAAGACAGGGTTTTGAGAGAATAATATATTGATTATAACTCCGGGCTGATAGCATAAGAAACATTTTTCATATATGCATACAGTGATCAAATTATTAGGATAGGGACAAGGCAATTATTTCACTAAAAAACTCAGCAACCTTTTAACTCAATAACCCAAAATCTTTCTTATCGCTTTCGCTACTTTTTCCGCATTGGGGATCATAGTCTGTTCCAATATTGAGTTTAATGGAATCGCCGGAAGGTCTTCCGATCCCACCACGTCAACCGGTGCATCGAGGTATTGAAAACAGGATGCGGAAATTCTTCCCGCTAAGGCCTGTGCGAAAGAATTATTTACCGGCTCTTCAGTAACAATTAAACAGCGGTTGTTTTTCTGAACAGATTCAAAAATCATTTTTTCATCGATGGGATATAGTGTGCGCAGGTCGATGATCTCCACCTGGCCGGGAAATTCTGCAGCAGCAGACTTCGACCAGTACACACCCATACCGTAAGTGATGATAGAAATAGCAGTTTTCTTATCCGTAGATTCGATCACCTTGCGTCCTTTACCGAACGGAATGATATAATGCTCGTCCGGCTCTACGGTTTTCGCATCTTCCGTTCCTTTTATTTTAGACCAGTACAATCCTTTGTGCTCAAAGATCACCACCGGGTTCGGATCATAATATGCAGCTTTCATCAATCCTTTCAGGTCGGCGCCAGTGGATGGATAAGCGACTTTTACACCACGGATATTCGTCACTACCGATTCCACGCTTGATGAATGATATGGACCACCACTACCGTATGCGCCTATGGGAACACGGATGATACAACTTACCGGCCACTTACCATTCGACAAATAACATGAACGGCTGACTTCCGTAAATAGTTGGTTCAGTCCCGGCCAGATGTAATCTGCAAACTGTACTTCAACTATTGGTTTGCATCCTGCTGCTGACATACCTACCGTGCTGCCTATGATAAATGCCTCTTGTATGGGAGTATTGAAAACACGGTTATCACCGAATTTCTGTGCTAACGTAGCAGCTTCCCGGAAAACACCTCCCAACCTTCTGCCCACATCCTGTCCATACAGCAAACATTCGGGATGTTTTGCCATGAGTTCCTGCACCGCGAATAATGCGCAGTCGACCATCACCGTTTTTTCTTTTCCTGCAGGTACTCTTTCTCCTTTTTCTTCAGTGATAAGAGTGGGAGCAAAATCATGTGTAAAAAGATCTTCAGGTGCCGGATCTTCAGCAGCCATCGACTTGTTAAAATGTTCCAGAACCTGCTTCTCTGCTTTTAATTCCAGAGCGGTAATCTGATCTTCTGTGAAACCGAAATCCAGAAGCTGACTCCTGAATTTTGGATAAGGATCCCGTTTTTGCTGCTTTTCAAGATCATCACGATACCACTCTTTACGCACACCCGATGTATGATGATTGAGCAATGGCACCTTTGCATGAACCATGAAAGGCCTGCGTTCTTTCCTGACTATGGAAAATACTTCACGTATTGTTTGGTAGCTTTTAATGAAATCGGTTCCATCGATGCTTCTTACTTCAAGACCTTTGAAGCCTGTTGCATATTCTGATGCATCCATAGCGCGTATCTCGCGTGCATGAGCCGAAATATCCCATTCATTATCCTGAACCAGGTAAACTATGGGAAGCTTTTTAAGCACTGCCATCTGGAATGCTTCTGCCACTTCTCCTTCTGTAATTGATGCATCACCAAGCGAACAAACTACCAGTGGACTTTCTTTATCATTCCAGTCTGACAACTTTTGAATTTCAAGATACTGAAGTCCCATTGCAATACCGGTTGCAGGAATGGCCTGCATGCCGGTTGCGGATGACTGCATTGGAATCTTTGGCATATCGGGCCGCTTCAGACTTGGATGACTATAATAAAGTCGTCCACCGCTGAAGGGATCATCGCGTTTCGCCATTAACTGCAACATCAGCTCATATGGTTCCATCCCGATTGCCAGGAGAATGCTATCATCACGATAATATGCAGAAAGAAAATCCTGCGGAAGCAATTGCAACCCGGTTGCCAACTGAATTGCTTCATGCCCACGTGAAGTAGCATGAACATACTTTGCAGTAAATGAACTGTTGGATTCGTATATGGCAGTCATGGCACGTGCCGTTGCCATCAGCGAAAAAGCACGGGTTAATACTGCTTCAGAAATTTCAGTATGAAGTGATGAAGTAGATCGTTGCATGTTTAACTAAATAAATAATATTGGTGAAATGAGGCAATCGTCACCGGACTCCTTTCTTGAATTCACCAATGGCGTTTTTGGAATAATCACTCAACACCAGGTTACCACTGATAGCAGCACGCTCGGTAAGCAGCGTATCCCAGTCGTTGGTTCCTTCCCACAAAACACGTTTCAGGTTTTTCATTGCTTCGGGACTGCTGTTATCAAGCCTTTCAGTAAGTTTTTCCACTGAGGCATCCAGTGCGCCGTGTTCACTATGGAGCTCTGAATACAATCCGTGATTATATGCCCACTCGGCAGTATGCCATGCAGTGGCATTAATGGACAGCGTTGCAAACGCCGATTTGCCGATTTTACGTTCAACAGCAGGACCTACAACAAAGGGACCGATACCTACAGCCAGTTCCGAAAGTTTTATGTCAGCTGATGTATGTGCAATGGCATAGTCTGCTGCTGCAGCAAGTCCCACACCTCCTCCTACTGCTTTTCCCTGAACCCTTGCTATTACAAACTTGGGAGCTTTCCGGATAGCATTTATTACTAGTGCGAAACCGGAGAAGAAAACTTTTGCATCCGCAGGCGATGTAATGGAGATGAGTTCATCGAAGGATGCACCTGCACAAAACGCTTTGCTGCCATCACTTTCAAGAACTATAACTCTTACATTGTCATCATCACCATGATGAGATATTGATTTAGCAAGAGACCGCAACAGCTCTCCGGGAAGTGAGTTGCTTTGCGGATGTGAAAACCGGATCGTGGCAATTCCCGACCTGATCTTTGTTGTTACGTTACCAGGATCTGTCATTTAATCAATGGATATAAAAAAAGAAGTATGGCCGGGGCTATTAATGCTTGCCAAGAATTCTTTGCTTTTCCGCCAGAAATTCTTCTTCTGACAATAATGCTTTTTCGCGCAATTTACCAAGACGTTCCAGTTGGTGCAACTTATCATCGACGCTTGTGAATTTTAGTTTTTCACTTCCTTTATCAGGAATGTTATTGCCGTTAGCTAAATTACCAGTCTGCTTGCGACCGATCCGGCGGACGAAAAACACGAGTGAAAAAATCAGCAACAATGCTACCAGCGCATTAAAAACTATCAGGATCCGGTTGCTTTGGTTTAGCTTCAGGTTTTCACCTTTGAATGAATTGATATTTGATTCCAGCTTTTTCCGGTATTCATCAATCCGAATAACCTGGTTGCGGAGATCATCGGTGGTTTGCTTTTCAGTTTCCAGGAGCGAATCCAGCAAATCGATTCTTACATATTGATTTTCGATCAATGCCTGGAGGCTGTCTATTATGCTTTTATCCGATTGTTTCGCAGGCGCCGGCTTAGCTGCAGGTTTGGGCGGTTGTTTATCTGATTGGCCGGAAACATGAATACTAATTACTAACAGGCACAGGATTGACATTAAACAAAACTTGATCGGTTGCAGCAGGATTTTCATTGTATAGTCAGGCTTCTTTTCGTGCTACAAGAGTTAGTACAGTTTCGGTAGCAACAGTTTCGTTACGTTGATTTTTCACTTCTACATCCCATTCCACAACTCCCTGTGGTATTTGTCCTTCACGGTTTTCTTTTTTGGTTTTGCGCTTGCAGGTCAGTCGTACGGAAATCGTATCACCGACATAAACCGGTTGAGTAAACCGGAGACTATCCAGGCCATAATTTGCCAGAACGGGTCCCTTTTTAGGATCCACAAATAATCCAGCAGCGGCAGCAATAATGAAATATCCATGGGCTACTCTCCGCTCGAACACGGAACCTTCAAGGGCCGTTTCGTCGGTATGTGCGTAAAAATAATCCCCGCTGATCCCTGCAAAGTTCACAATATCCGCTTCAGTAACGGTGCGCCTGTGTGTAAACAGTGTGTCGCCCACTTTTATTTCCTCGAAATATTTTTTAAACGGATGCAGAATATCTTCCTGAACCTCGGCACCGCGAATAAACTCCCGGCATACTTTGGTCAGCATGGTGGGATGGCCCTGTATTGCGGTGCGCTGCATATAATGCTTTACTCCGCGGATACCACCCATTTCCTCACCACCTCCTGCCCTGCCCGGGCCTCCGTGTACCAGATGTCCTAATGGAGATCCATGTCCGGTTGATTCACCGGCAGCAGCTGCATTCATGATCATGATGCGACCATGATATGCGGCACAGCCCATTACAAAATCAGATGCGAAATTACTGTCGGCAGTGAATACGGAACATACCAGGCTGCCTTTGCCTTTTTTTGCCAGTGCTATGGCATCATCGGTTGTTTTATATGTCATCACGGTGCTCACCGGCCCAAACGCTTCAATGTCATGCGGAGCATCGTATTTGATTCCATCTTTACAATAAAGCAAGACGGCTGGCATGAATGCGCCTTTTGAGCGGTCGGCACCTGTTACTTCAAACTCATCCAGGTTACCA
>JANWID010000153.1 GCA_025450095.1 Bacteroidia bacterium
CCAAGAAAATAAGAGTCATGCAGCAATTAGGAGGTCCCTATCCTGGTGGATATGATCAATTGGCTACTCAAGATCTCGACAAACAGGCACAACAGATTGCTGCCAATCTTGCAAAAGATGGAATTGAAATAACCAGTGATCGGGAAATCATAGCACTCATTGCGTACTTACAACGACTGGGTACCGACATAAAAGCAACATCAAAAACAGTAGCGAAATGAAATTTATAAACTACCTGGAGTCAATTTCAGGGGTCGAAATTTATCCCCTGACTTCCCTGATGATCTTCTTTATTTTCTTCGTGCTGCTTGGCATCTATGTACTCAGAATGGACAAAACAATTGTCGAGGAAATTAACAATTTGCCCTTAAATGAAGATGCACAGAAGAGTATGTCAAATAATTAAAAGAACACAATTTAAGTTATGAAAAATATTATAAAGACGTTCATCACGGTTTTGTTTGTCGTATGTGCAAATTTCGGGTCGTATGCACAGGAAGTATCCGAGAAGGCAACTCATATATCTCAACAAGTCACCAATCCGATGAATTTCATCCTGTTGTTTTCTTTTGTGATTCTGCTCAGTACTATCCTTGTACTAATTAGAATCATAAGAATGCTTACAGATCATATTTCGGGAAAACCTGCATTATCTGATACAGAAGTCATAACAAAAACATCTCCTACAAGGATCTCATTCTGGAGTAAAATCAACCGCAAATACGTAAATGATGCGATTCCTGTTGAACGTGAAGCAGATGTTTTACTGGATCATGATTATGATGGAATCAAGGAATTGGATAACAATCTTCCACCCTGGTGGAAATACGGTTTTTATCTTACCATTATTGTTTCAGTTATATACCTGGTTCAATATCATGTAGTCGGAAAAGGCAGTGTTCAGTTAAATGAATACAATGAGCAGCTTGCCGAAGCGGAGCTACAGAAACAAGAACGACTGAAAGAAACGGCCTCCATGGTAGATGAAACAACTGTGACCCAATTGAGTGAATCTGGTGCCATTACAGAGGGACAGAAAATATTCACAGAAAAATGTATCGTATGTCATGGGAAATCGGGTGAAGGTAATGTAGGTCCCAATCTGACAGATGATTATTGGCTGCATGGCGGGCAAATCAAAGACATATTCAAAGTGATCAAATACGGCGTGACATCAAAAGGCATGTTGGCCTGGCAGGGTCAATTGTCTCCGGTTCAAATCCAACAGGTATCGAGTTACATCAAAAGCATTCACAATACAAATCCACCCAACGCAAAAGCACCGCAAGGTGACTTGTTCAGCGAGGAAGGATCTTCTAAGCAGGAATCTGGCGACTCAACCAATGCAGCTCCCAGGGACAGTTCCGCAATTGCTTCGATTGCGAAGTAAACATTGGATTACCCGGGTACCGGACTACTCATAAATTTACCAGGAAGTGAATATACAAACCGTCCGTGATAAACAAATTCAGGGAACGGATCAATCTTTCAGGGATTCCGTTTCAACAATTGATAAAAAAGGCAAACGCCTTTGGATTTATCCGAAGAAACCCAAAGGCAGGTATTTTAATGCCAGGAAACTCGTAAGCTATGTGCTCCTGGCATTGTTTTTCACATTGCCGTTTATAAGTGTGAATGGCAATCCGTTGTTGCTGTTTAATATCCTTGAACGAAAGTTCATTATTTTCGGTTTGATTTTCTGGCCACAGGATTTTTTTCTTCTCGGTCTCAGCACAATCACATTTGTTGTTTTCATTGTCCTGTTTACTTCAATTTTGGGTCGACTCTGGTGTGGATGGACCTGTCCCCAGACTATTTTTATGGAGATGGTCTTTCGCCGCATTGAATACTTTATCGAAGGTGATGCAAACGCTCAGAGGGCCTTGAAAAATTCACCGTGGACGCCGGATAAAATGGCAAAAAAACTTACGAAACACCTTATATTTTACCTGATATCGTTTTTAGTTTCAAATACTTTTTTGACCTACATCATAGGTGTTGATGAATTAGAAAAAATCATTTTGGAACCTGTTGGCAAACATTTGGGAGGGTTCTCATCTATACTATTGTTTTCGGGAGTGTTTTATGGTGTATTTGCCCATCTCAGAGAGCAAATATGCCTGGTTGTATGTCCTTATGGCAGGTTGCAGGGGGTGTTGCTCGATAAAAATTCATTGGTAGTTGCCTATGACTATGTACGCGGTGAGCCCAGGAAATTAATTCGCAAAAATGAGGAACGACGTGCAGGAGATTGTATCGATTGCCATCTGTGCGTCAGTGTTTGTCCGACAGGAATTGATATTCGAAACGGTACTCAGCTTGAATGTGTGAATTGCACGGCTTGTATTGATGCCTGCGATCACATGATGGATCGTGTTGGAATGCCAAGGGGACTGATCCGATTTGCCAGTGAAGATGGCATTGCCAAAAAGAAAAAATTCAGGTTCACCACCCGTATAGCGCTTTATACAGTTCTATTATGCCTACTGCTGACGGGACTTGGCGCGGGTCTGATAATGAGAACAGAAACTGAAACAACAGTTTTACGAACACCTGGAATGATGTTTCAGAAACAACCAGATGGAAGAATCAGCAACCTTTACAATTATAAAATTGTAAATAAAACCATGAATGATTATCCCATTGAATTTCGACTTGAAGGTTTTAAAGGTGAAATAAAGTTTATTGGGAATTCGGGGCTATACGTGAACAAACAAAATATATCAGAAGGCGAATTTTTTGTGATTGTCAGTTCATCCGAAATTCATGCACGGAAAACAAAAATCAAAATTGGCATTTATACAGGAAACAGGAAATTGGAAACTGTTAAAACCACATTCATGGGTCCGGGTGGTAAATACGATAAACAAGCATTAACCCAGGGAAAATGATCTTAATTCAATATTCGTCATGCGTTTAAACTGGGGACACCGAATTGCATTGCTTTATATCGGCTTTGCGGGAATGATTGTATATCTCATTACACGGAGTGTTAATGAAAAAATTGATTTGGTTACGCCTGAGTATTATGCTGCAGAATTGAAATACCAGGAAAAAATTGAAAGCATCAGGCGCAATAGTATGCTCAAGGACCCTGTTTCAATAAAAACTGATTCAAAAAACATCACCGTTGTATTTCCGGGAAATCCTCCGGGTGAACAGGTTACAGGAAATATACTTTTGTTCCGGCCATCGGATAAAAACATGGATAAAAAATATGAGATTAATGTCAAAACAGGTTCAAGTCAAAATCTGCCTGTCGCCGATTTGCAGCATGGATTATATAGAGTTCAGATAAATTATTCCCTCCTGGGTAACGACTATTTTACCGAAAAAGAGGTTTTCATTTATAAGAACGAATGATCAATATGGTGATACGAGTTGGTTAGTAAAATAATTGAAAACAAATGTTTGAGTTAACAGCCTTAATTATTGGGTTTGCCGGCAGTTTTCATTGTGTGGCCATGTGCGGACCAATTGTACTTGCATTATCTGGTGGAAAAGAGACAAACGCCAGGTATTATGCCGGACGCATGGTATATAATACTGGAAGGATCTGTACTTATGTGTTACTCGGATTGCTGGCAGGAGCCGCAGGGCATACACTGATGATGGCAGGACTTCAAAAAAGCATTTCTATCGGGATTGGCATCCTCATGATTTTAACTATTGCCTTTGTGTATTATTTGCCAGGCCTTTTCAAATCCGGAAAAATTGCAATTCAAATCAACAAATTCGTGAGAGGTGTATTCGGTAAGGTGCTTAAAAATCGTAATTCGACAGCGTTGTTTTTATCAGGACTTGCTAACGGAATATTACCCTGCGGCTTTGTGTACCTGGCTATGGCAGGAGCAGCGGCAACACAATCTATGACTGGAGGCATGTTGTACATGGCATTATTCGGACTGGGTACTTTTCCGGCCATGATGGCCGTATCCGCTTTCGGGAAACTAGCAGGGATAAAAGCCCGGAACCGATTAAATAAAGCCGCACCGGTAATGATGATTTTGCTTGGGTTATTTTTTATTTACAGGGGTATTGCCATGAAGGATCATTCCTGTTGCCACCAAACTACTTCGATTACAACTTCAGTGCGATAGTGATTGTACTAATTTTCTAATTTTCAGTCCTTGCTTTTAAATGACAATCACGAATCTATGCATCAAGGCCAAATTCCAAGCGCACCATAGCTGGCGGCCAGTTTGTTTATGCCGCTTACAAAAGCTGCCGTACGAAGATCCTTAATCTTAGGGTTGCTGTTCCTGATTTCGCGAATCTCATTGAATGCTGCGATCATTGTTCCTTCGAGACCTGAACTTACCAAGTCAAGTTCTTCAGGTCCATGTACGATCAGTGATTTTTCAGTGGCCTGCAGTTTTTTCCCTGTTATTTTTTCTACTGCTTCCACGAGCCTGGAAGTCTGGATTTCCTGGAACCGTTTTTCCATCCTGCCAAAGCGAACGTGCGAAAGGTTTTTAAGCCATTCGAAATAGGAAACCGTAACACCTCCGGCGTTCAGGTACAGATCGGGAATAAGTAGCACTCCTTTTTTAATCAGAATCGCTTCCGCTTCTTTTGTAACCGGGCCATTTGCACCTTCAGCTATTACCCTGGCCTTAATTCGTGGAGCATTCTGTTTGGTGATCTGGTTTTCGAGAGCCGCAGGTATGAGAATATCACATTCCATTTCAAGCATTACATTCGTATCCTTTACGTTTTTTGCGCCAGGATATCCGAGGATGGTTCCTTTTTCTTTGCGGAACTTGAACACACTTTCAACATCAAGGCCTTTTGAATTGTAAATACCACCTTCGCGTTCGGCAATACCTACTATGATACCTCCTCCTTCGGCACAAAATTTACCTGAAAAGAAACCTACATTTCCCAGTCCTTGCAATATTATTTTTTTGCCATCAATGCCGGGTTTCATACCAAGTACTTTCATATCGTCTTTCTGGTTCAAGGCTTCGCATAAACCAAAATACAATCCCTGTCCGGTAGCTTCTGTTCTTCCCCTAATCCCACCCTGGCCAAGTGGTTTACCGGTGACACATCCCAAAGAATTTATGTCATCGTATTTAAATGTAGCATAAGTATCCGCGATCCATGCCATTTCGCGGGGACCCGACCCATAATCAGGTGCCGGCACGTCAATTCCAGGACCTATCAGGTTTTTCTTGATTAATTCAGTTGCATAACGACGCGTGATCTTCTCCAGCACTTTTTCGCTGTGTTTATGCGGGTTTATCTTAATTCCTCCTTTTGCGCCACCGAAAGGAACATCCACAATGGCACACTTAAAGGTCATCAATGTAGCCAGTGCTTCTACTTCCTGTTCATCCACAAAATCGCTGTAACGAATTCCACCCTTTGTAGGTGTCTTATGCTGACTGTGCTGTACCCTGATTCCTTCGATGACCTTGATTTCTCCGTCTATTTCAACGGGAAAATGAAACCTGTAAATGCTGTTGCAGATTTTTATCTGTTCAAGTACTCCTTTAGGGTGTTTTGTAAATGAAGCAGCCTTATCGAAATAGGCATGCACATCGCTCAAGAAATCTGATCCGTTACTCATGTCTGTAAGTTGTTGTTAATATTGGTTGCTGATGATTTGTGTGTGGTTTAATACACCTGAATTGGAGAATAAAAATACAGTTTGTATCAGTCAGGCAGTTCGGCTAACAGAGCTTCGGAAGTGTAAAAACGGATTTTACCGGGACCGACATATGCGGCGAGTGTAGCAAGATAATCGGCCGATTCATGCCAGGATACCATATATAAATCGTGGTGGCCGAAGGCCGGCAGCTGAGTTTTCATGTCCTTTCCGGAAAAATCAATTTCACGCAATTTATCATTAATTCCTTCCCCCGTCAGTTTGAGCCACGCCTCTTTTCGGGTCCAAACACAATAAAAATAATCGGCCTCAGCTTTGTCCGATAAAGTCCTGAAATGGGTCACTTCATTCGGATGGTAATTGGATTCTGCAAATCCATCCATATCGAAATCGGGTACGATTTTTTCAACGTCCACACCTACTTCCGAATCAAA
>JANWID010000154.1 GCA_025450095.1 Bacteroidia bacterium
GATGACCTGATGTTATTATGCCAGGCTGATATCACCTCGAAAAACGAAGCGAAGGTGAAAAAATACCTGAGAAATTTCGAATTGGTGAAACTAAAGCTAATAGAAGTTGAAGAAAAAGATCAGTTAAGAAACTGGCAACCGCCGGTTACCGGCGAAATGATAATGGAGGCTTTTGGACTGAAACCAGGACCTGAAATCGGTGCAATTAAAAATGCCATTCGTGAAGCTATTCTCGACGGTGAAATAAATAATGAATTTCAGTCAGCCTGGAATTTTATGATCAGAAAAGGAACTGAAATCGGGCTGATCCCAAAAAAAGCTTTTCCTCCCGAAAATTGATTTTTTTCTTTTTCTACTCCCCTTTTTAATTAATAAATCGTTTTTTACTTTTGTATCAAAGTCATTCTTATTCGTACTACCATGGCAATCTACAGGTTCAGAATATCATTCGAAGAATACGATGATATCCACCGGGATATTGAGATTCTTTCCATACAGAACTTTGATCAATTTCACCTGGCAATACAGGAAGCAATCGGGTTTGATGCTTCAAAACCAGCATCATTTTTCATGAGCAACGATAACTGGAAGAAAGGCCAGGAAATTACAACCGAGCTGAATGATAAAAGTACGGATGGTGCAATGTTGATGAAAGAATCCAGGATGTGCGATTTCATTGCCGATCCTCATCAGAAAATTTATTATGTTTTCGACCCTCCTTCTCAATGGACTTTTTATATTGAGCTTTATAAAATTCTTCCTGAAACCGGATCCGCTTCAAAATATCCGGTATGTGTTAAACGCCACGGTGATGCTCCCAAACAATATGTTGTTGTTGAAGCACCAAAAGGTATTGTTGATGCTGAATTTATGGATGATGAGCTGTTTACTGAAACATTAGTTGAAGATGAAACAGAAGTAACGGATGAAAATGAAGAAGCTTCGACTGAAGATACCGGTTTCAGTGATGCCATGGATGAAGAAGAGTTTGACAATATTGAGGAGTCCTCTGAAGAAGAAGGAGAAAAAGAATAACCGGTTCATTTTTATTCCGGTTCCGGGAGTATATGTATAGTCTTCCTTCCTGCATTTTTGTCCTGCAATGACATTTCAGAAAGAATCAGGTAGTGTTCCGCAACGTGGAAAACTATTGGTAATTGCAGGAGGCCCCACCTGTTCCGGCAAAACACAACTTGCAATTGAGCTGGCAACAGAATTTAAAAGTGAAATTATTTCAGCCGATTCCAGGCAATTTTATGCAGAAATGAATATTGGTACGGCCAAACCGTCACCATTCGAACTGCAACAGGTTAAACATCATTTCATCGGTAGCACATCTGTTACACATCATCTGAATGCATCTGCATATTCACAGCAGGTAATGCCGTTATTGAATCAGTTGTTTTCGGTTCATGAAGTGGTAATTATGGCTGGTGGTTCAGGTCTTTATATCGATGCTGTTATTTTCGGAATCGATGACCTCCCTCCGGCTAATGAAAAAATCCGTGAAAAGCTGCACCGCCTCCAGGCGGAATCAGGAATCGAAGGTTTGCGCGAATTATTAAGAACTGAAGATCCGGTTAGCTTTAACCAAATCGATACACGGAATCCACGACGGTTGATTCGTGCCCTGGAAGTAACTCTGGAAACTGGCACCCCGTATTCCACCCTGCTTGGTAAAAAACAGACTGCATTTCCTTACAAATGGATCATGACCAGCCTTAACCTGGATCGTCAGAAACTCTACGAACGAATCAACCAACGCACTGCTGCAATGATCAGATCCGGACTGAAAGAAGAAGCTATTTCACTGCTTCCATACAGGCACCTTAAAGCGCTGCAGACTGTCGGTTACCGTGAAATGTTCGATCACCTTGACGGGAAAACCACGCTTGCTGAAGCAGAATCCAAAATTGCACAGAATACACGTAATTATGCAAAGCGACAGATGACATGGTTTAAAAAATATGCAGGAATGATTTGTATTGAGCCGGGTGAAACGCAGAAGCTGATCAATGTGATAAATCAAGAAACCGGAAAATCCTAAACCGTTTTTTCTTTCACTGAAAACTTCATTCCCTCAATTGCAAGTTCCGTATCCGGAAATATGCTCCGGGCTTCAACGAGCATCGGGATCAGGTCTTTGTAGCGTGCGGAAAAGTGACCAATTACAAGCTTCTCTGCTCCGGCATTCTTCGCTATCATAGCGGCTTCTATACTGGTGGAATGATAAGTAGTTTTGGCACGATCTAACAGGTCATGCATAAACGTTGATTCATGGTAAAGCAGGTCCACCTGGCGTACTTCATCGGCAAGCTGGGGTTCATAAAGGGTATCGGAACAAAAAGCGTATGACCGGGGGCGCCCTGAACTGATGGTCAGTTCCCTGTTCGGAATCACATTGCCGAAATCATCTTCGTAATCGTCACCGTTTTTAATTCCGGCAAAAAATTTAAATGGAATATTGAATTGCTTCATCTTATTGATAAGCAATTTCCGGGGTTTGGGTTTTTCCCTGAAGAGGAAACCGGTACAAGGTATCCTGTGATTTAGTACGATGGTGCTTACGGACACATCATCATCTTCATGGATAATAGTGCCACTATAGGTTTTTACAGGATGAAAAATGAGGTTATAACGGAGTACCGTATGTGATAATCGCAGCTGGAGCTCGATGATATCCATTAATTCTGTTTGTCCGAACAAGTGCAGTTCCATAGTGCGTCCCTGCAGGTGCATCGTGGATAACAAACCCATCAAACCGAGATAATGATCACCATGAAGGTGGCTTATGAAAATATGCCCGATCCGGTTGTAGCGGATCTTATATCGTACAAGCTGTTTTTGTGTTCCTTCACCACAATCTATCAAAAAAAAACGTTCCCGGATGTTCAGCACCTGGGCGGTAGGATGTCGGTTAAATGTGGGAGTGGCAGAGCTGCTTCCCAGGATGGTTAACTCAAATGGCATTTATTTCCTGGAAACTATCATTCGACGGGTCACTACATCTGATCCGTGCTCCATGGAAATCATATAAATTCCGGGGATAAAATTTTCAGTATCCACACGGAATGTATTCAATCCGGCCATTCCTCTGAAAGCGTGATTGTAAACTTCCTTGCCGATCATGTTAAAAATCTTAATGGTGAAATCACCACCAACAGGTGATGTGAACATAACATCCGTGAAAGCTGTGGCAGGATTTGGTTTATTGGGCAACAGGTCAAATTTTATATTCGAAAGTGCGGAATTAAGACCGGTAGCGGAATTAATAGTAATGCTGTAATAATCTACTGAGTTTGCCTGTGGAGGAATCGGGTTTCCGAAAATTGTTCCTGCAACCAACAGATCAACATTCAGGTTGAAGACACCAGCCACTGTGGGTGTACCCGACAAGAGTATGCATCCATTGGATCCACCCGGGAAAATGCAGTTTGACGGATTGCATGAATAAGTAATTCCGGGAGGAAGACCGGTAACTCCGGTGATGGTGACGTTGGTTATAACTACCGGGAAACCGCCCTGTGATGTATCGGTAAGCACCTTCACCTGGATGACTTCGCTGTAAGGAACCGCTACGGTTCCCCCGGGCAACCCGGTGGCACTGTCAGGATAAACACCCGGGACAGTGATGCTGAGATCCGGAGTACATTGTGCAGCTCCGTGATTCGTTGTGAAAGCAAACAGGATCAGCAGAACCGTGAGTATACGTAATATCATGACTGGTTGAATTTTTTAAGAAGACCCGAAGTAACGATCAGGGTTTTTCTATTTCGTCAGTAAATATCAGGTTGATGGCTTGCTCCAGAGTGGGGGCGATCATTAATACCTGCTCAAGCTGTGAAATTGCAATTAGTTTTTTAATAGGTTCGCTTAAACCGGTAATAACAAACGAACCGCTCGCATTTCGGCAAACCCGGTTGCCAACAAGTACTGCACTCAAACCTGATGAATCACAAAACTGGGTATCACTCAGGTCAAGAATAATATTGTTATACCCCTGGCTGTTTATTATTAGCAATTCCGATTTGAGCTCGGCAGAAATAAGAGTATTCAGCTTTTGCTCGTGTAGCCGGATGACTGCATATTTTTCATTCTTATCAAGGGTATAGTGCATCGTAATTGTATTAGGCGCTAACAAATATAATTAAAAACTTTTTTAAAATACAAATAGATTGAAACGGTTAAGCAGTTGCACTGCCGGCCAGCAGGTAAAGTACTGCCATCCGAATTGCAACTCCATTCTCAACTTGTTGTAAAATAATCGATTGTCTTGAATCAGCTGCATCACTTGTAAGTTCCACGCCACGATTGATCGGACCGGGATGCATCACCACAATATCCCTGTTCAGGCTGTCGAGTAATTCCCGGTTAATTCCATACATCATCACATATTCACGGAGTGAGGGGAAGTATTTTATGTCCTGGCGTTCCAGTTGTATCCGAAGCACATTCGCAACATCACACCAGTTCAGTGCTTTCTGAAGGTTGTTTTCCACTTTGACACCGAGCTCGTGAATATGGCGTGGTATCAGGGTTGCAGGTCCGCAAACCATGACTTCCGCCTCCATTTTTTTCAGGCAGAAAATATTTGATAATGCAACCCGGGAATGCAGGATGTCACCAATGATCACAACTTTTACACCTTTGAGGGTACCTAGTTTTTCCCGGATGGAAAATGCGTCAAGAAGTGCCTGAGTAGGATGTTCATGGGTGCCGTCACCTGCATTGATAATCCGGGCTTTTACATGTTTCGAAAGAAATACCGCAGCACCGGGTTTGGGATGACGCATTACGATCATATCAACCTTCATTGCGAGTATATTATTCACCGTATCGATCAGGGTCTCACCTTTACTGACCGAGGAAGAGGAAGCAGAAAAATTGATGATGTCGGCAGATAATCGTTTTTCTGCAAGCTCAAAGGATAACCGGGTGCGTGTTGAATTCTCAAAAAAAAGATTGGCAACCGTAGTATCTCTAAGGGAGGGAACTTTTTTAATCGGCCGGTTAATCACGTCTTTGAAATTGGCGGTAGTGGCAAATATCAGATCAATGTCAGCAGGTGTGAGATCTTTTATGCCAAGAAGATGCTTTACGCTCAATTGCTCATTCATGCTGCCTACTCTTTAGTGTACAACCAAACTTCATCTTTTCCGTCCGTTTCCTGCCATGAAACACGCACTTTATCCGACATTATGGTATCAATGGCTTTCCCGGTATAATTAGGTTCAATGGGTACATCGCGACTGAACTTCCTGTTGATGAATGTGAGCAGTTCCACTTTGGAGGGTCTTCCAAAAGCCAGAATAGCATCCAGGGCCGCCCGGATGGTTCTGCCGGTATAAAGGACATCATCAACCAATACAACTTTTTTATTTTCTATAATGAAATCGATCTGTGTGGCACTGGGCACGATCACACTTTCACGACGTCTGAAATCATCCCTGAAAAAAGTAATATCCAGGTTCCCCGAAAGGATCTCTTTTCCCGGCAAATTCTGTCGTAACCGTTCAGTGATGCGGCGGGCAAGGTAAATTCCCCTGGGTTGAAGACCTATAATTGCAGATTCAGAAAAATCGTTGTGGTTCTCAATCAGCTCAAAGCACAGCCGGTTAATTGTGATATCGAAGCTCCTGCTGTTAAGAATTTGCCTTGAGGACATATGCAAAGCTGAAGTTACAAAAATAGAACAATTATTGAGGTCAAAAAAAATCCCCCGTTACCGGAGGATTTTTTAATCTTATTCTGCCGAAGGCTGCTCTTCATCGGCTTTCGCCTTTTTAGATTTTTTAGCCTGGTCTTCGTTAATTTCATCAGCAGTAACATCTTTTGATTTTTTCTCAGAAGTTTCCAGTTCTGAACGTAATTCTGAAAGTACACCAAGATCACCGAGAGTTGATTTCTCAACATTATCCTTCATTTTCTTCAGCGACTTGGCTGTGGAGTCTTCCGGTTTATCAGTGCTTTCTGATTTAGAAACATTACGTGAATCTTCAGTAACACGGGTATGTGAAACGATGATCTTGCGATTTTCTTTGGAGAATTCAATTACTTTGAAAGTAAGTGATTCTTCTGTTTTAGCAGTAGCACCATTTTCCTTGCTCAGGTGACGATAAGGAGCAAAACCTTCCACACCGTAGGGTAAAGAAATCACTGCACCTTTATCAGTTACTTTTCCGACAACACCTTCATGGATGGTATCCACTTTGAAAATGGTTTCGTAAGTTTCCCAGGGATTATCTTCGATTTGCTTATGACCAAGGCTCAATCTCCGGTTTTCAGCATCAACTTCCAGAACTACTACTTCAATTTCGTCACCGATTTTGGTGAATTCCGATGGATGTTTTATTTTTTTCGACCAGGAAAGATCCGAAATATGAATCAGTCCATCGATACCTTCTTCCAGTTCTACAAACACACCAAAATTGGTAAAGTTGCGGACACGAGCTGTATGTTTGGATCCTACAGGATATTTTGTTGTGATCTGTCCCCAAGGATCAGGCATCAGCTGTTTCAGACCAAGTGACATTTTGCGCTCTTCACGGTCAAGCGTCAGCACCACTGCTTCTATTTCATCTCCAACTTTCAGAAAATCCTGAGGGCTGCGCAGGTGTTGTGACCATGACATTTCAGATACGTGAATCAAGCCTTCAACTCCAGGTATAACTTCCACGAATGCACCGTAGTCAGCAATCACCACAACTTTGCCTTTGATTTTATCACCAACTTTCAGGTTTGTATCCAATGAGTCCCATGGCTGCGGCTGAAGCTGTTTAAGCCCCAGGGCGATTCGTTTTTTCTCATCATCAAAATCCAGGATTACCACATTGATTTTCTGATCAAGCTGCAGTACTTCTTCCGGGTGATTGATGCGTCCCCATGATATATCAGTGATATGGAGCAGGCCGTCTACCCCGCCAAGATCCATGAACACACCATATGAAGTAATATTTTTCACTGTTCCTTCAAGAACCTGCCCTTTTTCAAGTTTGGAAATAATCTCCGCTTTCTGAGTTTCGAGCTCTTCTTCGATAAGTACTTTATGAGAAACCACCACGTTCTTAAATTCATTGTTGATTTTAACAACTTTGAATTCCATGGTTTTTCCTACAAAAACATCATAATCGCGTATGGGCTTCACATCGATTTGTGAGCCGGGAAGGAATGCTTCGATTCCAAAAACATCTACGATCAGACCGCCTTTTGTTCTGCATTTAACAAATCCCTGGATCACCTCATCGCGTTCCAGTGCGTTATTTACATTTTCCCAGGATTTCAGTGCACGCGCTTTTTTATGAGAAAGTACCAGCTGTCCGTTTTTATCTTCCTGTGTTTCTACGTACACTTCAACTTCATCACCGATTTTCAGATCCGGCATATGGCGAAATTCAGAAAGCGGAATTAGACCGTCTGATTTAAAGCCAATGTTTACAACGACCTCCTTGTTGGTAAGCCCGATGATTTTTCCTTTTACAACCTCGTGCTCAACAATAGAACTCAGAGTTTGATCATACATCTTCTCAAACTGCTCCCTGTCAGTATCTTTATAAATATCGGCGCTTTTGCCAATATTGTCCCAGTCAAAATCAGCACCCGATGGTTCTGATCTTTGAATGAGCCTGGAGGAAGAAGATTTTTGATTCATTTTTACAATTTCCGTTTCTGTGATCATTGTTATTTTAGGAGGTTTTTACTATTATTTTTTTCCTTGCAAAAAGGAGCGCAAATGTACCAAAAGATCTTTTACAAAAAAAAGAAATACAGGATTTTATCTGACAATTTGATGTTAACAGCCTGAGTGCTATTAATTCTCTGTTTTCACCCCGGAGTGCATCAGTTCCAGGTAGGTAGCCACATCTTCCATGAGCCACATGGGTGTCGAGGTTGCGCCACAGATTCCGACTGTTTCAACATTATTGAACCAATCCGGCTGTATTTCAGATACTTCCGAAACAAAATACGTGTTTGGATTCACTGCTTTGCAAACCCCGTAAAGAGCCTTTCCATTCGAGCTTTTCTTGCCACTTACAAAAATGATCACGTTATGTCGCGAAGAGAATTTTTCCAGTTGTGGTTCCCGGTTCGAGACCTGGCGACAAATCGTGTCATTTGAAATAAAGTCTTCAGTTTCAACATGACCTCTTACATTTCTCACCCTTTCCTCGATGAGGGAACGGATTCGTTCAAAGCCTTCAGTACTCTTTGTGGTTTGGGAAAACAAGTAAACCGGTCGTGAAAAGTCTATTTTATCAAGGTCATTTTCACCAGTGATAAGAATAGCATCTCCCCCGGTTTGACCTACAAGACCATTCACCTCCGCGTGTCCTGATTCTCCGTAAATCACAACCTGCCCGTTTTTTTTTCCGATATCTTCAAAACTGGAACGTACGCGATTTTGAAGTTTTAACACAACAGGACAGGAAGCATCAATCAGCTCAATATTGTTTTGGATTGCAATCTGGTATGTTTCGGGAGGTTCGCCATGAGCGCGGATCAACACCTTACAATCGTGTAGCTCTCTGAGTTGATCATGATTGATAATTTTCAAACCTTTCCGGGCCAGTCGTTCTATCTCCATATTATTGTGAACGATGTCACCGAGGCAATATAAAGTACCGCTATCATCTAACTCAGCCTCAGCCATTTGAATAGCAAAAACTACCCCAAAGCAAAAACCGGATTCAGAGTCAATGGTAATTTTCATGGTGCAAAGTTACAGATAAACGAACAGATAGGAGGATGATTCAAACCCGGCCGGCCGCAATTTGAAGTTGTCTTAGTTTATCGATTACGAACTGAACCTGCTGTTCAAAATCCAGGTTTGTATTATCCAGGATAACCGCATCATCGGCTTTTCTTAACGGACTTTCTTCGCGATGGGTATCTTCATAATCCCTGCTGTTAATGTTTTCACGAACCATGTCAAGTGTTACGTTTAATCCCCCCTGCTGTAGTTCCCGAAACCTCCGGATTGCTCTTACTTCCGGATCGGCAGTCATGAAAATTTTAAGGTCAGCATCTGGAAAAACAGTAGTGCCAATATCCCTTCCATCCATAACAAGCCCGCCATTATGCCTCATTTTCTGTTGCAGGTGAACCATCCTTGAACGAACTTCCTTAATAGCGCTTACATGACTAACATTTTCTGATACTTCCATAGACCTGATTTCATGTTCTACCGGGCGGTCATTGAGAAAAATTTCAGATAACCCGGTGGAGTGATGAATATGAAAAGTTATATGAATATCATCCAAAACCGGTTTATAATCATAGGGAAAAGGTTCTCCGGCATGTGCGAACGGAACATTGTTTTCAAGAAAATACAGGGTAACGGTCCGGTACATGGCCCCGGAATCAATATAGCGTATATTCAGCAGTCGGGCAATCGATTTTGCGACCGTACTTTTTCCGCACGATGAATAACCATCAATTGCTATAACCGGGTTACTTAAAGCCATATCCTGATACATGATCAGCAAAAATAACCATAAAAAGTACCGTATTTACCGGAATAGTTGGCTTTTTATTGCGGGGATACTGCTGTTTTTTTGGTAAAGAATTCTCCCAGGTTTGCTGACAATGAAAAATGATTGGAAGCACCTGCCAGGTGATATGTAGCCCTTCCATAACTAATGTGGAATTTGGAAACACGGAACCCGAATCCCCAGCTTAATCCAACCGTTGACATCTTCGTATCCACTCCCAATTCTTTTCTTCTCTGGAAATTATATCCTGCACGCACATGAAAACCTTTCGAAATCAGGATCTCACCTTCCAGGATAAAATGTGGCAGCAGTTTGTCACCGAAAGTGATTTTATCTGTTTTCGGTTCACCTGTGATTGGATCCACTTCCTGTTGATCCGCTGGTTTAGTATAACTCATATCGAATTTTTCAATATGCTGATAGACTACTGAAAACCTGAAAGGTGCCTTAGCAAGCTTTTTTGAAAACCCGAAATCAATCTCAAACGGTAGCGGCTCATTATTACCGGAAGTATAATAGCTAAACTGTCGACCGGCATTTTTTGCTACGAGAGAAAAATTAAAGAGTCTTTTTTCAAAATAATAATTCACACCGAGATCGACAGCCATCCCAAAAGATGAATAATCTTCAAGAGATGAATAAATGGTTTTTAGTGTAGCACCTACGGAGAGGGAACTATCATATAACGGTCGGGCATACGATAAATTCAGGCAATACTCTGCAGCACTGAATTCTCCCATTACCTGGCCTGTAACATCCGTCTCGGTAAAATCACCATAATTCACATAATGCATTCCGGCTGCAAAAGAGCCCAGTTTTTTAATGTCGCTCGCATATGCTGCATAACCATACTTTATATCAGCGAAATAACCTACACCACTAAAGGTAAGTTGCTTGCTCATTTCAGAATTAAGCAGCGCAGGATTACAGAAAACAAGATTCAGGTCATTATCTTTCACGGGTACCAGCTTTCCCCCTAATGCAGCGATTCTTGCCGAGGAAGAGAGATTCAAAAACTCATAAGTGTTGTTGCCACCGGTTTGTGCATTCAAATTCAAAAAACTGAAAAGTGCTACCGCTAAAAAGGTTAATTTCCGCATGTAAAATTTTTATAAACGCAAAATAGTTGTGTTGTCTGTTTGGGTTGTGGATTTATCTGCATTTGGAACCACACCGGGTATAAACGATAAAATAAATGAATTAGTATAAAGGGAATTTTTTTACCATTTCCTTAACTTCTTTCCGGACTTCACCAATTACCTGTTTTTTATCTGAATTCATCAGCACTTTGTCCATCATTTGAACAATGGTTACCATATCATTCTCATTCATACCCCTTGTGGTCATTGCAGCAGTTCCCACGCGGATACCCGAAGTAATAAACGGGGATTTATCATCGAAAGGAACCATATTTTTATTCACGGTAATATCGGCAGCTACCAGGGCGTTTTCCGCATCCTTGCCGGAAATATTCTTCGAACGCAGATCGATCAGCATCATATGATTGTCGGTTCCTCCGGAAACTACCTTATAACCCAGGTTTACAAATTCAGCTGCCATGCGGCGGGCGTTTTGAACCACCTGCATACAATAACGGAAATATTCATCGGATAAAGCTTCATTAAATGAAACTGCTTTTGCCGCAATTACGTGCTCTAACGGTCCACCCTGTGTGCCTGGGAACACAGCACTATCCAGTACCGATGACATCATTCGGATTTCTCCTTTTGGAGTTTTCAGTCCCATTGGATTCGGGAAATCATTTCCAATTAGTATCATTCCTCCACGGGGTCCACGGAGCGTTTTATGGGTAGTGGTTGTTATGATATGACAATACGGCATGGGATCGGTAAGTAGTCCGCGTGCGATCAGTCCTGAGGGATGTGATATATCTGCCATTACCAAAGCTCCGGTTTCGTCAGCTATGGCACGGATACGGGCATAATCCCAGTCGCGGGAATACGCCGATGCGCCACAAATGATTAGCCTGGGTCGCTCCGTTTTTGCCGTGCGCTCCATCAATTCATAATCTATTCTACCGGTTTCAGCACGAACACCATAAAATTTAGGAACATAAAGTTTACCTGAAAAATTCACTGGTGATCCGTGAGTAAGATGTCCGCCATGAGAAAGATCAAATCCCAGTATTGTATCTCCGGGTTTTAAAATGCCCAGCATAACTGCGGCATTTGCCTGTGCACCGGAATGTGGTTGCACATTTGCCCAGGCGGCATTGAATAAAACTTTTGCACGGTCAATAGCAAGCTGTTCTATTTCATCAACGATTTCACATCCGCCATAGTAACGTTTTCCGGGAAGTCCCTCTGCATATTTATTAGTGAGACACGAACCCATTGCTTCCATCACCTGCTTGCTTACAAAATTTTCTGAAGCAATGAGCTCGATCCCATTACGCTGACGCTTTAGTTCCTGGCGGATCAATCCAAAAATTTCCGTATCTCTTGTATTTTTCTCTTCGTGCACAGGTGCTTCCTGATTGTTGTTCATAAATGGAAATATATTTTAGCTGAAATCAATTTCAGTACTGTCGCCGATATTGAGACTATGACTTAATCCTTTTAAATATGCATCACTTCCTACAACCGATTGATTCAAAACAGCAGTTTCAAGTTGAGAATAGGCACCGATAATAGAATTATTAATTATGGAAGATTTGACAATAGTGTGTTCACCAATGGAAACATTTGGGCCAATTATGGAATCTGAAATATTACAATCACGGTCAATGCTTACGGGTTCAATAATAATAGTGTTCCGGAAATCATAATCCTTTTTACCGTTCACTTGTCGCTTTAATAAAATTGCATTGGTTTCCAAAAGATTGGATTTGTTACCGCAATCGTACCAGTTACCAACCTGGAAAGTTGATATTCGGGCTCCTTTTTCAATCATTTTCATGATGGCTTCTGTGAGATTGTATTCGTCCCGTGTTTTCTGGTTATGAGCAATCATATGATCCAAAACTTCCATTAACATTGCAGACTCCCGGATCAGGTAAATGCCCACAAGGGCCAGGTTAGATTTGGGTATGTTCGGTTTTTCAGACAGCCTGGAAATGAAACCATTCGAATCCATTTCAGTTACACCGAAATTCCTGGGATCATCCACTTTTTTTACTCCCAGCAGTGAATGCTTTCCATTAATTACAGCATTCAGATCAAATTCAACAATGGTATCACCCAGCACGATTAAAAGTGGTTCATCCTTTTGAATATGAGGATGAGCTAACCAAACGGCATGACCAGTTCCTTCGCGTGGTTCCTGAACAATAAATTTTGAATTGATTGCAGGATATTTTTCTATAATGAAATCTTCAATTTTGTCACCCAGGTATCCGATAATAAAAACAAAATCCTTCAACCCGGCAGCAACAAACGAATCCACGATATGGGCCAGAATAGGTTTTCCAGCCACCGGGACCAGCGCTTTGGGTTGTGTATGTGTATGCGGACGGAGCTTGCTTCCTATTCCTGCAACGGGAATAATAATCTTCATTTGCGTTTGATGACGGTTTCGGGAATCTGTGATACCGTCTTTGCAAAAATACAAGATTCTGCAATTCGACGTGAATTTTTCCCGGTATGGTTACATCAGAATCTGTTTCTTTGCAGGAATTTTTTAATGAAGAAATTTCTCAAAATAATTTTATGGATGCTGTTGGGAACAATTATGATTCCCGTGGTTTCAATTGTGGCCGTTTACCTGAATTATCATGTGATATCATGGTCGGTTCGTCACAATATATATGATTCGGTTGGAAATGTGCCATTCAGATCACGAACCCTGGTGCTTGGTGCCGGAAATTATGAGCCTGATAAATGGATTAATCATTCTTTTGACCATCGCATGCAAACAACGGCCAGATTGTTTCAGAGCCATAAAACCTCGAGAATTATTGTCAGCGGCAGAGAACTTCCCGGGCAATATGATGAGCCTGAAGAAATGAAAACCGTGTTGAAAGAATTTGGAATCCCGGATACTGCAATAGCCTCAGATTATGGTGGCGATCGCACCTGGACTTCACTTCAGCGTGTTCAGGAAATACTTCAAACCGACAGTATAATAATTGTCAGCCAGCATGAACACCTCGAAAGGGCACTGTTCATTGCCGGATGTCTTGGAATTAATGCCATTGGCATGGAAGCGGAACCATCGCCTAAAAACAACCGGTTTTGGGAATTGCGTGAATACCTTGCAAGGGTAAAATGTATCTTTGACTGCCTTTCGTATAAATTTAAATATTCCTGATAAAGGAACCTATGCTGAACCCAGTTTGTTCATTATTTAAAATAAAATATCCCATTGTGCAGGCAGGAATGATCTGGTGCAGCGGGTGGAAGCTGGCTTCGGCTGTCAGTAATGCAGGAGCACTCGGACTGATTGGTAGCGGATCAATGTACCCGGAAGTTCTCCGGGAACATATCCGGAAATGTACATCCGCAACATCTAACGTCTTTGGCGTAAACGTACCGCTACTTTATCCCGATATTGAAAAAATAATGGAAATTATCGTGGAAGAGCGTGTCAGGATTGTTTTCACATCTGCAGGAAATCCTGCAACCTGGACTCAATTCCTGAAAGATAAAGGTATCACGGTTGTACATGTTATCTCAAATACAAAATTCGCCAAAAAGGCAGAAGATTGCGGGGCGGATGCTGTGGTAGCGGAAGGATTCGAAGCAGGTGGTCATAACGGCCGGGAAGAAACGACTACGATGTGCCTGGTTCCGGCTATCCGGGAAGCGGTAAAAATACCTGTGATTGCTGCAGGAGGAATTGCTTCCGGAAGATCCATGATGGCTGCCTTTGCCTTGGGTGCATCAGGTGTGCAGGTCGGATCCCGGTTTGTTCTTTCGGAAGAATCATCTGCGCATGAAAATTTTAAGAAACGTGTTCTGGAAATGAAAGAGGGAGACACTGTTCTGACTCTGAAAAAACTGACACCTGTCAGGATGATTAAGAATGAATTTTATGCAAAAGTTGCTGCAGCCGAAAACATAGGAGCTTCCGCCGAAGAACTGAAGCAGTTATTAGGCAGAGCACGAGCTAAAAAAGGTATGCATGAAGGTGATTTATCAGAAGGGGAATTGGAAATAGGACAGGTTGCTTCCACAGTGAAAAAAATACAGCCTGCAGCAGCAATAGTTCAGGAAATATGGAATGAATTCCTGGAATCAAAAAATGCATTAACACAGTTATAAAATAAAAAAGTGATCATGTTGAAGTTTGAAAAATTTGAGCTGAAAAACGGATTGAAAGTAATCGTCGATTATGATCCATCCACCCCACTGGTAGCCATGAATATTCTATATAAAGTCGGAGCCCGTGATGAAGACCCGGGTAAAACAGGGTTTGCTCATTTATATGAACACCTGATGTTCGGAGGATCGGTGAATATTGCCAGTTATGACGAACCCCTTCAGATGGCCGGTGGTGAAAACAACGCTTTCACAAATAATGATTTTACCAATTATTATTTAACCATTCCTTCACAAAATATTGAAACGGCATTCTGGCTGGAATCTGATCGTATGCTGAGTCTTGCATTTTCTCCCAAAAGCCTCGATGTGCAGCGACAAGTGGTTATTGAAGAATTCCGGCAACGTTACCTGAACCAGCCATATGGTGATACTTGGCTGCTGTTAAGACCTCTCGCTTTTACGATTCATCCCTACCGGTGGCCTACTATAGGAAAAGAAATATCACATATAGAGAATGCCACACTGGATGATGTGAAATCATTTTTTACAACTTTTTATCATCCCGGTAACGCTATCCTTACACTTTCAGGAAATATCACTCCAGAAAAAGCACGTGACTTATCTGAAAAATGGTTCGGACCTATTCCGGGGAAAAACATCAGTCGCAAAATCATACCTACCGAGCCTGAACAGGTTGAAAAAAGAACCCTCCGTGTAGAAAAGGACGTTCCCTATGATGCCATTTATAAAACCTGGCATTGTTGTTCACGAACGGAGCCCGAATTTTATGCAACTGACCTGATCACCGACCTTTTATCAGGAGGGAAATCTTCACGCCTTTCTAATATTCTCGTTAGGGAAAAGAAACTCTTTTCTAACGTTCAGGCATATATGCTAGGTGATCTGGATAAAAGCCTGGTCGTAGCTGAAGGTAAATTGATAAAGGGCGTTTCTTACCAGGATGCGGAATCAGCACTCGATGTGGAAATTGAAAAGCTGGCTGAAGAAATAGTTGAAGAAAAAGAACTGAATAAAGTCCGCCAAAAAGCTGAGGCGGGAATTATTTTTGGTGAGATGGCGCATGACAACCGTGCTCTGAACCTGGCCTATTTCGAAATGATCGGCGATGCATCACTGTTAAACAGCCAGGTTGATTCATACCGCAATGTTTCAGCATCATTGGTTCGTGAATGCGCTGCTGAAATTTTCCGCAATCAAAACTCTTCAATATTGTATTATGCTTCAAAAAACTGACACTATGGAACCGGAACGAAATGTGATACCGGAACTCAAAGCTCCCGGAACTATAAATATATCTCATGCGAAACCTTTCCGGTTAGATAACGGATTGAGCATATATGTAATCAATTCGGGAACGGAACCAGTGGTAAAACTTGAATTTGTTTTTCAGAGCGGAACATCTGGCAGTGCCGATTTTACCGCAGCTACTGCCACACATCAGCTCCTGGATTCGGGAACTAATTCCAGATCCGCTCTTGAAATTGCCGAAGCATTCGATTACTACGGCTCCTACCTGCAGGCTGATTTTGGACCAGATTGGAAATCTGCAAGCCTTTACAGCCTTAACCGGTTTTTTCCGGAAACCCTTGATACCCTTCTGGAAGTTTTACAGAATGCATCATTCCCGGCTGCAGAAATGGAAAACTGGAAAACCCGAAACATCCAGTCACTTCTGGTAAACAGGGAAAAAGTTTCCTGGCTTGCAAAAACAGCTTTTAACGAGGCGCTTTACGGACACGAGCATCCTTATGGGTTTGTAATAAACGAACCCGATATCCGTAACCTGGAAACGAAAACGTTGCAGGAATTTTACAAGGTGAATTACAAACTTGAAAATGCTTTGATAATTATTTCCGGCAATATAACCGAAGATGTTTTGAAAACGATAAATCAGAAGCTGGGATCTTTAAAAATGATACCTGCAACTTCTCAAAAAAATTTATTACCACCTGCTGAAATTTCCTCTGTAAAAAAACGAATTCCTAAAAAAGGTGCGGTGCAATGTGGTATCCGGATTGGAAAATTATTATTCAGTAAAAATCATCCCGATTATCCTGCGCTCCAGGTTGCGAATACAATTCTTGGAGGTTACTTTGGTTCCAGGCTAATGTCAAATATCCGTGAAGACAAAGGGTACTCGTATGGAATCGGATCTGGTATTCACCCGCACCGTAACAGTGGTTTTTTCTTCATTTCTACGGAAGTTGGAAAAGATGTTTGCGATGCAGCGATAAAGGAAATTTATTCTGAAATAAATCGACTTACTGAAGAACCTGTCCCGCCAGATGAATTACACCTTGTAAAAAATTATCTGATCGGTGCTTTTCAGAGGAGTATCGACGGACCGTTTTCCCTGGCTGACCGGTTTAAAGGACTTCATTTATTCGGATTGGATTATTCCTACTTTGAAAACTATTTGAACCTGCTGAAAAATATCACTCCCGAAACTATTCAAAGCGTTGTAGAAAAACACCTACAACCAGAGAGCATGACAGAGATAATTTCAGGGTAAAAACAGGGCTATTATTAACAGTTGTTAATAAGTTTTTTCCGTTGCTTATTGATTCCCAAACCCTTACACTTCAAGGCTTTTAAGCCAGGTTGGTGCAACAGACTGGCTATGAGTCCCGTCTTTCACTTATAAATTCAATTCGGATTGTCAAATCTTGGATAGAATTTCTTATTTTTGTTAGTTACAAAGTGTATTTAATCAACAGCCAAAAAACAACCAGCTTGAAAAGAATCTTTTTACTACTGCGTACTCTTTGTGGGATCATATTTCCTACAACTGAAAGTCTCGCGAGCCATGGTATGGGCGGGGAGATTACATGGACCTGTCTGCCTACAGGACAATTCCGGTTCCAGATGAAGTTTTACAGAGATTGTAATGGAATCCCTGGTCCCGCATTCGTGACGATGAATACAACAGCTCCCGGATTTCCTCTTGGTATCCAGTTGAATCTTGTTCAACAAAATGATATCAGTCCGGATGGAATTTCTGCAAACGGTGTCACTGCTTGTCCGAATTGCCCTCAGGGAAATGCTGCGAATCCAATACCCGGACTGGTAGAAGAATTTATTTATCAGTCAGCTCCAGTGACTCTTAACGGAACCCCACCAGCTGTAGGATGGAATTTTTACTGGGGTGAATGTTGCCGCAGTAATCTCATTAACAACATTACAGGTGCAGGTGGAATAGGATTTCAGAACAGAGCGGTTATGTATCCGTACCTGGGGACAAATACCAATCCCTGCTTTGATTCTTCACCCTATTTCGCCGAAAAACCATCGACGATTATCTGTACAGGTTATCCTTTCAAATACAATCCAAACGCAGTTGACCCGGAACTGGATTCACTTGTTTATAGCTGGGGACAACCACTCACTGACGCTGGAACACCTGCGCCCTTTGCACCTGGTTATAGTTTAAACAGCCAGCTTCCATCAACAGCACAAAATCCGAACAACATTGCAGCTAGCATTGATCCCGTTACCGGGGAGATCAGTTATCTCTCTTTTACAGGTGGATATTTTGCAACTGTTGTCAAAGTAACCGCATACAAATGCAACGTTAAGGTGGCTGAAATTTTCCGGGAGATCAATGTGGTACTCAACAATAACTGCCCGGTGATTGCTAACGGTTTACCCAATACACCACCGGATGTGAACCCGCCATTCTTTAACCCGTCTACGGGACTCCAAACTGAATACCACGATACAGTTTATGCTGGGGATACGGTGAACTTTATGCTTGCCATTACCGACTTTGAAACTTTTGTAAACGGTTCTCCGCAAACTATAAAAGTGGAAGGATCCGGTGCACAGTTCGGAGCTAACTTCACAAACCCCAACGCAGGATGCATTCTGCCACCGTGCGCTACAACAACACCAGGACTTCCTAATTTATTTCCTATAGGCGGAAACGTTACATTTAACTGGGTGACCACATGCGAGCATGTGGAAGGTATTGATACAAACTGCACCAGGATTTCCAACACGTACACTTTTGTAATTAAAGCATCCGATAATTATTGCCCTGCGAATGCAACCAATGTATCTACTTTTACGATTACTATTTTGCAGCCACCGAAGCTTGATCCTCCGGTGATTCGTTGTGCAACTGTGAACCTTGATGGAAGCGTTGGGCTTAGCTGGACTAAGCCAACACCTATTGACAC
>JANWID010000155.1 GCA_025450095.1 Bacteroidia bacterium
CTCTCCAAACGTGCCTTCTTCAAACAAAAACCGGGCAGCTGGTCAGTTAAATTAAATTCTTTCGAATTTATACATGTGTGAAAGACGATCGTTACTGTTAAAAGTAACGTCCATATCTTTCAGCACACCGTCATGCACATCGTAAACCCAACCGTGTATGTATGGAAATTCTCCACGCTGCCAGGCTGACTGAACAATACTTGTTTTACATAAGTTATAAACCTGTTGTTTGACGTTCAATTCCACCAACCGGTCATACCGCGCTTTTTCATCCTGTATTGCTTCCAGTTCTTCAGCATGTATCCGGTAAACATCTTTTATATGACGCAGCCAGTTATCAATGAGACCAAACGATTTATTGCTCATGGCAGCCTGGATACCACCACAGGCATAATGTCCGCAAACAATAATATGCTGGATGTTCAATACTTCAACAGCATAAGATAAAACGCTCAGCATATTCATATCGGAATGAACAACCATATTGGAAATATTCCGGTGAACGAAAATGTCACCGGGTGAAGTTCCTGTTATTTCGTTGGCAGGAACCCGTGCATCGGAACAACCGATCCAAAGAACCCGGGGTTGGTGAATCGCACTCAGCTTATCGAAATACCCCGGATCTTCTTTCAGCTTTTTATCGACCCAGTTCCGGTTCTTTTCAAGAATGGCCTTTATGAAATCCTGCATGATGTACTGATTTAGTGCAAAAGAGATTAAATTCTTACAATGTTATACTGCTGTTTCAACGCTTCCACACAGCAGCAAATCACTTCAAAAATATTAAAATAAGGTGCACAGGCCACAAAAACCGGTTCTATTTGATCGAATTCTTACATCTGTAAGGAAGTCAGGCACCCTGGAAATCGTTTCTCCCCGATTGTGGTATAATACAAGAGAATTATCCGGATTTGGGGCCCAGTATGAAATCGATTGTAGCATTATTCTTCTCTTTAGTTTTCTCTTATTCCGTTGCACAAACGGTAAGTAACGTAGCTGGAATTCCCGGTGCGGTAGGTTCCGCTAACGGACCAGCAGCTTCTTCCACTTTCAACAATCCACACGGAATTGCATGTGACCCCCAGGGTAACATTTACATTGCTAACCGTTACGGACATACGATTCGAAAAATTACTCCTGCGGGTATTGTATCCGTTTTTGCGGGCTCAGGGAGTATTGGTGCAACCGATGGACAGGGAACTCTGGCATCCTTCAATGAACCCTGGGCTGTTGCATGTGATACACTCGGTAATGTTTATGTTGCCGATACAAAAAATTATAAAATCCGGATGATTACCGCAAGCGGTAATGTTACTACCGTAGCGGGAACCGGAACTTTTGGTGTTACTAACGGACTTGCCAGTGTTGCACAGTTTGGATTTCCATCAGGACTCGCAGTTAATAAAGCGGGTACAATCATCTATGTTGTCGACAGAATGACCCATACCATCCGGAAAATTACGGGCGGTAATGTAACCACCATTGCAGGAGTTGTTTATTCACCTGGTGATATGGATGGAAATGGCGTAAATGCCATGTTTGATCATCCGTATAGCATCGCAATGGAGTCGACCGGAAATGTGGTGGTTGCTGATGAATACAACAACAAAATCAAAAGGGTAACACCCAATGGTGATGTGACTACAATTGCCGGAACCGGATTCATGGGTAACAGCGATGGTCCTGCACTCTCTGCAACCTTTAATGCGCCTTGGGGAATTTGTGTTAAAAACAATGGCGACATTTTCATCGGTGACGCAAATAACTTCACGGTACGTAAACTTTCGCAAGGTACTGTTTCAATTTACGCAGGTCAGAATGGTATTCCGGGAATGGCGAATGGTCCTGCGCTCCAGGCAACCTTTAACGGAGTAAGTGCATTGTGGTACAATCCAGTTGATAATGGGATTTATCTCTGTGATCCGTTCAGCCAGCTTGTGCGAAAAATTGCTTCGGCGACTATACAAACACTGACCTTGAGTTCTCCATCATTAACATACTGTACCGGGGCATCGATAAATTTTACCGCGATACCTGGTAATCTCAGCAACTATATTCTTAAAGATGGTGCAACAACAATCGGTAATTCACCCAATGGTGTTTTCACAATTACCGGATTGACAACAGGTACACATTCCATTTATTGCACTGCAACCGATCTGAGTGGAAACACTGTTACCTCGAATACACTTACTATTACTATATCAGCAACGCTAACTGTTACTATTGTTCCTTCAGGAAGTACAAATATTTGTACAGGTGATAGTATTACACTGGGATCATCCGTCACAGGAACGTATCTCTGGTCTACCGGTTCTGTATCGCCAACGATCACCGTCAGTAACGCGGGAACCTATACACTTACCGTTACAAATACACAAGGTTGCAGCGGACAATCTGCTCCACTGCAGGTTATCATGCTGTCGGCACCCATTGCATCTATCACTTCCGGAGCAACATTGCCGGTATGTAATGGTGATTCTGTAATGCTGACCGCCGGAGGAGCTACAAGTTATCAGTGGTCTAACGGTGCAACCACACAAGTTACCTATGCAACCGCACCAGGTAATTATACTGTAATGGTAACCAATGGAGCAGGGTGCTCTGCCATTTCACTTCCTGCCATAATAAATTTCTACCCGGTAACGAACTCAGCAATTACGCCTTCGGGGAATATAATTCTTCCCACAGGTGCTTCAGCAGTGCTCACGGCAAATTCCGGTTCGGGATACAGCTGGTCGACGGGAAGCTCTTCGCAAAGCATCACTGTAAATACACAGGGAACATATACAGTTACCGTTACTGACAATAATGGTTGCAATTCCAATCCGGCGTCAACCCAGGTAACATATGTAAACTCTTCCAATATGGTCAACGCTGGTGGACCACTTACTTTTTGTGATGGCGACAGCGTGGTGCTCACATCTGTTTTCCCTGCAGCCAATCAATGGTATATGGATGGCAATATAATTACCGGTGCTAATCAAACTACTTATATCGCCACGATATCAGGTTTCTACCAGGTTCAACATACACCGGTAAACGGCAGCCCTGTGTTTTCGGATTCCATCCAGGTTACTGTCCGTACAGTTCCCAATAGTGTAACATCAACAAATGATACGGTCTGTAAAGGTGAATCGGCAGTTCTATCTGTTCAGCCGCAAGCTGGAATTACAAATCACTGGTATGATTTAAATGCAGGAGGAACTTCGCTCAGCACAGGATTGTCATTCAGCACACCGGCAATACAGCAAAATACATCCTTCTTCGTAGAGCTTGAAAATAGCTATGGCTGTATTCGTCCGAACCGCTTTGAAGTTATTGCATTAATGCATCCTGAAGGAATCGCGGAATACAATTCATCCGTTCCCGATAAAAATCCTGCAGGTTTTGATGTGTTCTTTACGAACGCTTCCACAAATGCTGTCAGTTACCTGTGGGATTTCGGTGATGGTGGATTCCAGGATACTGTTCCAAATCCTACTCATACATTTCTATTACCAGGTGATTATACTGTAACGCTTTACATAACTACCGCGGATGGTTGCACTGTTTCCATCAACAGGGTGTTGTCGATGGTGCTTGCAAATAACATATTTATCCCGAGTGGTTTTACACCGAATAATGATGGTAACAACGATTATTTCCGGGTTCGTGGAAATAACATTCAGTACACAAACATCAGCATTTATAACCAGTGGGGACAACGCATCTGGCATTCTCCGAAAGAACAAAAAGGATGGGATGGAACCAGCGGCGGACAATATGTGAATAACGGAGCGTATGCATATGCAATTGAAGTGACGTATGAAAATGGTACAACAGAATTCTATAAGGGAAATATTAATGTAATCCGGTGATATCATGAAGAAACTGCTACCCGGATTATTTACTTTGCTGATCATGCTGACGCCTTTTTTCATAAAGGCACAGGATGCACGATTCTCTCAGTATTTCAACAATCCACTTATTTTAAATCCTGCTCTTGCCGGGAATGGTATTGAAAATATACGACTCACTGCCATTTACAGAAATCAGTGGGCGGGAATGGGAACACCATTTACAACACAAGGGTTTGCTGTCGATAAGGTAGTTAACCGGATCGGACTTGGTGCAGCTATTACCAGGAATGGTGCTGGTGAATCCAGTATCCGCACAATAAATTTTGTTGGTAATATTTCTTATCACCTTCCCCTGGATGCGAATAAAAATAATATTCTGTCGGCAGGATTGCAGGTTGGAATTATAAATAAAAGTTTTGATCCTTCGAAGCTCACCTTCGACAACCAGTATAATCCGGATGCGGGTTATGATCCCAATATTGCTTCCGGTGAAGAATTCTCCAGCACCAATATAACCCGGCCTGATGTCAATGGAGGTTTAATGTGGCAGCGTGGCTGGCTCAACAAAGAGCTTTTCTTTAAGCCATTCCTGGGAGTAACGCTTTCTCACATAACAAAACCTGATGAAACTTTCATAACGGATGCTACTAAAATTCATATGAAGCAAACGTTGTATGGAGGTGCCGGATTTATGCTGAATCCGGAGTTAGAAATTAAACCTTCGGTGATGTTACTGAATCAGGGTCCGCATAAAGAAACAACTTTCGGCACACTGGCAAGCTATCAGCTCGATAACAAAAATGCCATTCAGCTCGGCGCATATCACCGGATGAATGATGCTGTAATTGCATATGCGGGTTACCAGATGAATCTTCTTTTGGTAGGAATGAGCTATGATATTAATACCAGTGAATTAAGCACAAGCGGCAAAGGGAATAACGCCTTTGAAATTACACTTACATACTCACCACGTCCTCGCAGGAAAAAAGAACCGGAAGAAACGGTTAAACCAGAACAGCGCGCCGAAATGATTTCTCTTATGGAACCACTCGCAGCAGTGCTAACCACGTTAACTATTCCGGAGACACTTGAAAATGGTAATGCAATTCAAAAATCAACAGCACCTGAAGCTGCACAAAATATCCAGGAACAACCTGTAGTAATACAGCCTGAAAAAGAAATAATAATAGCACCTTTACCCGAAGCCATCAACACCCATAAGGATTTTGATGAAGATGGTATCCCCGACAGTAACGATGATTGTCCTTTCATTAAAGGAACCACAGCTACACATGGTTGCCCTGATAGTGATGGTGATGGTATAATCGATCTTAAAGATAACTGTCCGATGGAAAGTGGAACAGCACGTAACAACGGATGTCCTGAAACTTCGGTACAATCACCTGGAAACCAGGAACTGGTCAGGAAGTATGATAACATCCTGTTCGCAACCGGAATGATAAAGCTTTCTACCGATGACATCTTCGATATCATCGAGCGTGCAATTGATCAGCTTTACGCAGATAAAACAACCAAAGTGATCCTGTCAGGTCATACCGATGCTGAAGGAAACGAATACCAGAATATGATTCTCTCACAGGCACGGGCAGATGTCGTGAAACGATATATGATTGAACAGGGCATCGATCCTTCGCGGATACAAACCATTGCTTATGGTGAAACCATGCCACTTGAAAATAATCTTACCGGTGAAGGACGTAAAGTGAACCGCCGCGTCGAAATAAATATACTTAGAAAATAATGTTGTCAGCAGGTTACCTTATTCATTGTGTATTGCCGTTCGGGCTGGCGATGATCATTACGTTCATGCTGATTCCGTTATGGATCAACATATGTTCACGGTGGAAACTGTTCGATGAACCCGATAGCCGGAAACATCATCTGAAAGTAACTCCGTCAATGGGAGGAATTTCACTTTTCGCAAGTGTATTCATTTCATTCCTGGTATTTGCTGATATTATCGATCACCACAAACTGCGTTTTCTTTTTGGTGCAGGGATCATAATATTTTTTACAGGGTTCTTTGATGATCTCATGGATGTATCGCCGGTTAAAAAGCTGCTCATGCAGATTATCGGTTCTGTAGTAGTTTGTCTTGGTGGTTTTAATATTGTATCCCTCGATGGGTTTCTGTGGATAAACAACATTCCTGAAATTTTGCAACTCCCACTCACTGTTGTGCTTATTGTGTTATTCACCAATGCCTATAATTTTATTGATGGTGTGGATGGACTTGCAGGGTGCCTGGGACTTATTATTTCAACAAGCTTCGTAATATTGTTTTTCCATTATGGTAAACCGGATTATGCAGTACTATCATTTTGCATTACCGGTGCTTTACTGGGATTCCTGTTTTTCAATTTTGCACCGGCCAAAATTTTCATGGGAGATACCGGTTCCCTGACCATTGGATTTATCCTGGCTACGTTATCGGTTGAATTGCTTAATTCGGGATTAACACAACCTGACATCGCAGTGAATCCATCTCTGCTCCTGGCGGTGTTGTTTCTTCCACTGTACGATGTAACACGCGTTTTCCTGTTGCGCATGATCAATGGGAAATCGCCGTTTCATGCCGACAGGAATCATATACATCATATGATACTCGGATTCGGATTCGGACACAGGAGTGTATCACTTTATCTTTCTGCACTAACACTTTTACTGGTGGCTCTTTCCATCTTGCTAAAAGCTGCACCCTTTTATCTTCTCACCATCCTTTTTCCGGTCGTTATTTATATTGGGATTCATCCGAAAGTGCTGGGAGTTATTGCAGCATTTCATCACCGGATTTTCGGGAATCACATGGACGACAAAGCGCCAACGCGTTTTTAGTAAATTTTCGCAGATCTGAAAGTAACCTGTATCTTTGAATGCACAAATTCAAAGATATGATCGCCAGGTTGTTGAAATATTCGCTCATTCCCCTTATTGCAGGAGTAACTTCACTTCATGCCCAGGTTCCCGATTCTGTTATGATCCGGAATATTTATTCCTGTGCCATGGAAAAAGGAAAGGCCTATGAATGGCTGAACTTTATGTGTATCCGTATCGGTCACCGTTTTACCGGAACAGTCAACGCTGAAAAAGCTGTTGGATATACGAAAGCGATTATGGATGCGGAAAAATATGGTACCGTACGTCTGCAACAAGTAATGGTGCCAAGATGGAGGCGGAATGATATCGAAACGCTGACTACAACTGGAAATCCCAAATCCTCATTCCGGATTTGCAGTCTTGGCGGTAGCATCGGAACACCCGCCGGTGGCACAGAAGCGAAAGTGATTGAAGTAAAAAGTTTTGGAGAACTTGATTCCCTGGGGAAATCAAATGTGGAAGGTAAAATTGTTTTTTTCAATGTTCCGTTCGATCCCAAAATTGAAGATACTTTCCGGGCTTATGGTGATGTTGGAAAATACCGGTGGTCAGGTGCTATGAACGCATCTAAATATGGTGCCGTCGCTTCTATAACACGATCATTATCGAGTGCGCTGGACGATGCTCCGCATACCGGTTCCATGGGATACAGTGATACCATTAAACGGATTCCCGCTTGCGCGATATCTACGCTTGGCGCTGATTCGCTCAGCGCATTGCTCCGTTCAAAACCGAAAACACAATTGCAGCTAATGATGAATTGTGATACATTACCCGATACACTTTCATTTAATGTTATTGCCGAAATAAAAGGAAGTGAATTCCCTGATGAAATCGTCCTGGTTGGTGGACATCTTGATTCATGGGATAAAGGACAGGGAGCACACGACGATGGCGCAGGCTGTGTGCAGTCGATGGATGTTTTAAGAATTTTTAAAGAGCTAAAAATTCAACCTAAGCGTACTGTCCGAATTGTGCTGTTCATGAATGAAGAAAATGGTTTGCGTGGCGCGAAACAATATGCTGAATCCGCAAAGGTGAAAGGCGAAAATCATATTGCTGCAATTGAAACGGATGCGGGAGGATTTGCTCCCGGCGGTTTTGGATCGGAATGTACCGATAGTACGAAGCGGGAAAAAGTTATTCGCTGGAAATCACTTCTCGAACCATATGGAATTCAAAGCTGGGATAAGAAAAATGGGGGTGCTGATATCGGCACACTTAAAGATCAGGGAACGCTACTGATTGGAATGTTTCCTACAAAGCATCGTTATTTTGATTATCATCATTCGGATAACGATACAATTGATAAGATCGATAAAAAGGAACTTTTGCAGGGTTCTGCTGCACTGGCAAGTCTTGTGTATCTGTTGAGTGAGTATGGTGTGAAGTAAAGATTCTGGTCTCGGCGGAACGGATGGGTACGCCTGCGTCGGGCAGGCGTACCCATCCGTTCCGCGTGCACCCTGGCTTACTCCTCACGTTGAAAATTTCCACCACGCATTTTATTCTTTTCTGATAAAAGTTTTTTTCTGCGTAAACGTTCCGCGATAGAAGATGAGGATGGTGCTGATGCCTTCCGTTTTTTTGTTTCAGCAAGCGATTTGCGAATCAGCTCCAAAAATTTTCGCTGCACGTTCTCACGGTTTCCCAATTGCGAACGATCTTCGGAACTGGTAATCCGAAGTATGCCTTCCCCACTGATCCGGTGACGAAGTTTTGCAGTAAGCTTTAACTTTTGTTCATCATTCAACAATAGAGAACCATTAATATCAAAATACAGTTCTACCCTTGTAGCAACCTTGTTCACATTCTGTCCGCCTTTCCCACCCGAAGTGGTTGCTTTCATAGTGACTTCCTGCAAAAGTTTTTCAAACGTTCCCGGGTCAGGCATACACTTTATATAATACGGAAACGATCGCGGTCGAGCATTACCGGAAAAGCTTTTCTCAATTTATCCAACTGTGATTTAAGGAGTGTAATATTTATGATACGTTCTTTATTCTGCACAAAAGGAACCACTGGCATTCCCATCGGATCCAGCACAACGCTATCGCCGGAATATGGAATATTTTTTCCGTCGTTACCAACGCGGTTTAATCCTGCAACAAAACACTGGTTTTCAATGGAGCGTGCTATCAACAATTGTTTCCATGCATACGAACGCCGCTCCGGCCAGTTGGCGATATAAATCATCAGATCAATCTTACCATCATTACGGCTCCATACCGGAAAGCGAAGATCATAACATACCAGCGGACAAATTTTCCATCCTTTAAAATTAACGATCAGTTTTTTATTTCCCTGAGAATACGTTTTATGTTCGGCTGCCATCCGGAACAAGTGACGCTTATCATAGTAAACCACTTTGCCGTCGGGTTTCGCCCATACAAGCCTGTTAAAATATTTTTCCTTTTCTTTTATAATGAGACTTCCGCAAACCACCGCATTTTTTGCAACAGCATTTTCACGCAGCCAACTTACGGATTCGCCTTTCATGGTTTCAGCCATCTGAACCGCATTCATGGTAAAACCGGTGCTGAACATTTCAGGCAGGATGATGATATCAGTTGCTCCCTTGCGGATTTTTTTCATCAGCCTGGCGATGTGATTCCGGTTTTGCTCCGGTGCTTCCCATGCAAGTGTTGTCTGCAGTAATGTTAATTTCAGCTTATCCATTTTTCAGATAGCACAAAGTTTTTTAGCTGCTGCTTCGAGAGTAGCAGATTGTTTTGCGAAACAAAAACGCAGCAGCCTGTTGTCGACAGGATTCTTGTAAAACACAGAAACGGGAATTGCAGCAACACCATGTTCTTTTGTTAAGCGAATTGCGAAATCCGTATCTTTTTCATCTGAAATGGCTGAGTAATCTAGCAGCTGAAAGTAAGAACCGGAGCATGTCAGCGGTTTAAACCGGGAACCTTTAATCAGATTCTGAAACAGATCACGTTTTTCCTGGTAAAATTCCTGGATACCGGAATAGTGCGCATCCTGCTCCATGAAATCTGCCAATGCCATTTGAATTGGTGTGTTCACCGAAAACACCATAAACTGATGTACCTTTCTGAATTCCGACATTAATTTTTCCGGTGCAACGCAGTAACCTGTTTTCCATCCTGTGGCATGAAATGTTTTCCCAAAAGAAAAAACAACAAAACTTCGTTCTGCCAGCTTCGGATACCGCATTACGCTTTGATGTTCGTAACCATCGAATATTACATGCTCATACACTTCATCACTTAAGATAATAATATCGCGGTTATGCGTTATTTTCTCAAGCTGATGCATATCCTTCGCAGTCACGATGGCGCCGGTGGGATTATGCGGTGAATTGATCATGATCATCCTGGTTTTCTGGTTGATCATTTTCTTTACTTCATTCCAGTCGATATGAAAATCGGGGCCCTTGAGCTGCAATTGTACGGGGATACCTCCATTCAGTTCAATTGCCGGAACATAACAATCATATGCAGGTTCAAAAACTATTACTTCATCACCTTCTTTAATAATCGAAGAAATGGCCGCATAAATAGCCTGGGTTCCTCCGGAGGTAATGGTTATTTCAGTATCGGGATCATAAGATGCCGAATAGAGTCGGCTTATTTTATTGGCAATTTTTAACCGCAAGGGACGGAAACCCGGCATGGGAGCATACTGATTGTGTCCTTCCAGCATATGCTTATTGACCAAAGAGATCAGTTCCTTCGAAACGTCGAAATCAGGAAAACCCTGAGAAAGATTAATGGCACCGTATTCATTTGCAAGACCCGACATGATCGCAAAAATGGTGGTGCCTGTTTTATGTAATTTTGATTTTAAAGAGCCAGGAAAATTCATAAAAACCGGGGAATTGGGGAAGTAAAAATATTAAAAAGAAGATACCTCCTGACCAAAGCTATCATTCTCCTGAATTAAACTATGAGAATCACGATATTAAATTATGCTGGCCGATAACTTCACGATATTAATTGAGAATATCATATCCCGGCATAAGAACACACCGGTTACGATTTCAAAGACATCCGTAGTACCGGGCGGATCTATAAATAACTGTGTTCATTTGTATACAAATGCCGGCGATTAGTTCTTAAAATATAATCATGCCCTGAAATTTCCCGGAATGTTCGAAGCCGAACTCTCCGGATTGAAACTTTTGGAATCTGCACTCACAACCGGAATTCCACAACCTCTTACCGCCGGAATTTTTGACGGGTATTCGTGGCTACTGATGGATTTTATTTCTCCCGGAAAACGCAAAGCGGAATATTATGAAACACTGGGACGAAATCTGGCCCGCTTACACCGGAATACAACCGGAAAATTCGGACTGGATCAGAATAATTATATCGGCACGCTTACACAGGTAAACAATCTAACGGTAAGCGGATGTGATTTTATGATCTCATGCCGGTTTCGCCCGTTAGCGGAAATGGCCTTTGATAAGAAGTTGTTATCGCAATATGACATGAATCTATTTGAATCATTATATAAAAAACTGAATGATCTTTTGCCTGATGAACCGCCCGCATTGTTGCATGGTGATCTTTGGAGCGGGAATGTAATAACGGGTCCCGATTGAAATGCCTGGCTGATTGATCCATCAGTTTATTACGGGTACCGCGAAACGGACCTGGCTATGACATTGCTCTTCGGAGGGTTCGATAAAGAATTTTACAATAGCTATTTTGAGTCCTTCCCGGCAACGCCGGGCTGGGAAAGCCGGATCGGACTATTTCAATTATATCCGTTGCTGGTACACCTGAATCTTTTCGGGGGAGGTTATCGGGATGCCATAATCCGTGAGTTGAAATCCATCTTATGAACAGGCCTTTTTAGGCGGAATTAAATCGAGCATTCAAAATTGAATGAATTTATTAGCTGAATATCAATAAATTAAAAAACCATCAAACTAATTTTACAAACCCTACACAGGGTTTTTGTTCACTGTATGTTAAAAATTTATTTACATTTGTTCGGTTAACCTAACATTCTAATAAACAATCCAGCCATGAATAAAATGAACAGGTATTCAGCATTATTTTTAATGCTATTTGCTGCAATTTTCACAAGTTGTGAGAAAGAAGAAGACACTGACATTCCGGTAATATCTTTATCCGGAAACAGTACGATGGTCTTCGAAACCATTGGTTCTACTTATAATGAACCGGGAGCTTCCACGAATGAAGGAACTCTTCATATAGATTATACCAGCTTGCATATGGATCGTCGCGGCGAATCAACAATTTATTATACGGCTATTGATGATGCGGACAACGTAGGTCATGCAACCCGTAAAATAATTGTGAAGAATCCTGCGGAAGCAGTTATCGGAAGCTATAATGTGGAAATCAAAGATGTGGGCAATGGTAATATCCTGGATGTATACATTGATGAGATCACACAGGATGATTATATCAATGGCAAATTTGCCTTTGGTAATTTCGATGGCCTGTGCGGTGTTGATCAACCATTATATGGAACATACGAGTGGAACAACCACACTGTTGATGTTATAGGTGGTCAGACTTTTAATGGACAAGGTGTTGCAAATAATACCGGGAATCCATTTTCTGCAACTGTTAACGGATCTTCTGTCAGTTTCGATATGGTTATCAATGTTGGCGGTGCAGAAAAAAGATATGAATATCGTAAGCGCCTTGATCCGGTAGAAACTGCTATGATTAAATTCGCCCACATAGCATCAGATGTTCTGGCTCTTGACCTGATTATAGACAACAACTCAAAAGCTACAGCAGTTGTTTTCCGCGACAATACTAACTACATTTCAGTAGATGCATGGAATCGTAGTGTAAAATTGAATTCTTCAGCGAATGCATGCTTTACACAGTATTCGAATATTACCTCTTTCAATCCAAACAATAATTATACACTATTCCTTGTCGGAAACCAGGCTAACAACAATGTTGAAATTCTTACTCTGGGTGACGATCTTTCCACACCTCCCGGAGGACAAGCACGTGTAAGATTTCTGCATGGTGCCGATGGCGTAAATAATGTTGATATTATCAATATTGCTGATAGTACTGTTTTCTTTGGCAACCAGGCGTTCAAACAAAATACAACATCAAATATTAACCAGGGAACATATACTTTGCGAATGGTAGATGCCGGTACTTTTAACCAGGTTCCAAATTCAATTGATCAAACAGTTAATTTTTCTGATGGAAAAGTTTACTCCTTATTTTCATGGCGTGACAATGCAAACGGCGTCATCGGACTGAAAACGATTTCGAATAACTGATCATAAAAAAAAATAAAAAAGAGGCCGCTCCATCGAGTGGCCTCTTTTATTAGGTACGGATTACAGATTCTTTATCATCGCGGAATCGGATGTACAGATTACAGATGGATTCTCAAGAGATATAATCTGTAATCTGTACATCCGATTCCGAAACGACCAGAATCTGTAATCCGTACCTATATCCGTTTTGTTTTCAACGTCACACTCCCCTCGAGCCAGATGAAATTATCGATGAGCACGGAGGAGTCAGATGCATCGTCACCAACATCGTAAATCAAAAACTTCAATGTGATAGTGGAGCCTCCGGTAACCGGAACGGTGGTTTGCAGCCATCCTGTTGACGCACCATCACTCCATGAATTGAAACCGGTACCTGTAAGCAAACTACTATTTGTTCCCTGGAGCAGCACAGAATTTACACTGATAGGATTTGAAAGTGAATCAAGCGCAACATGTCCGTTTACAGCGCCGGCAGGTGCAGGAGTCACTAATATAACAAACTGATCATTAAAGCTGGTACAAACAAATTCCGGGTAATCGAAAGTGAAAAAGCTGTGATCAATTGCAAAACCAGTTGCATTTGGTGGAGCTATCAGCTTCAGCACAATTCCCACATCGTCATTTATATCCGAACCTAATGCACATCCCGGAACAGCAACCGGAATTCCTGTGAATGGAGTACCGGGACCGGTGCCTGAACATGATGACGAACCACAGCTATTCGGATCGTTAGGAGTACGTGCCCGACCGGTACTCATCACCACCATGCGGCTTCCGTTGTGTGTGGAATTGTTCGCTCCAAAGTTTTCCATGATCCCAAATTGTTCATTGATCTGGATCACGGTTCCGTTGGCCCGGATGAGATTCGCACTGACCAAACCCCAATCACTTCCGCCCGAAGAAGTTTTACAAATACCTAAAGCCTTTGCAAAATTAATCGCCTGCGATTCAGTCAGCGTCAATCCATCATCGCATGGCCCGGGATTGATATTTACATTGGGCTCATTCGGTTTATCATCTTTTTTACAGCCGGGGAAAAAAAATAGGGACGTAATGAGTGCCATAGCTAAGGTTAAATTTTTCATCCTCTTTATAATTATTTTATTTACATGATTGACAATACAGTGGCATAAGCCTATGTCTACTTTTACAACATATAAATTTAAAAATAACTAACCTAAATGTAAAGGGGGAAATTCTATTTCAAGATGCGATTAAAAAAAGGGAATCGGATCAACTTTTTAATTACTCAATTCTGCAATCAGACCATCAAGGTCCAGTCGGTGAGTATACATTTCAATAGTTCCGTCTTCATGGTATTTCCACAGTTCTTTGGGCCGGTCCCAATATAGCTCCACACCGTTACCATCGGGATCATCAAGATACAACGCTTCCGAAACACCGTGATCAGAAGCACCTGTTAACGGATATTCAGCTTTAAGAAGTCTGTTTAAAATAATCGCAAGATCCTTTCTCGTTGGAAATAATATGGCCGTATGAAAAAGACCGACTGAATTTTCCGGGGCAGGAGGAGCATCCTTGCTATACCAGGTGTTCAAGCCAATGTGGTGATGATAACCCCCTGCTGAAATGAATGCGGCATCTTTACCGTACGTGGCCATCAACCGGAATCCTAACAGATCGCAGTAAAACTCCAGGGAGCGTCCGATGTTTGAAACCTTCAAATGAACATGTCCGATGCGGATTTGTGCCGGCAGTATATATTTATCCATAATAAAAATGATTTTTTATGATCCGCTGCGGCGGATTAAATTTATTATGATTTGTTTCTGAAAAATATATTACAGGGACTAACATTTCCATCTTTAAATTTCTGCCCTGTCTATTGCAGGATCTGCTTTCTCACCCAGGAATTCCACCCACGCTTTCCTTATGCAAGGATAATTCCTTTGTGCTTCCGCCAAATCCATAAAACCACTCACTGCATCCGCAAAGCGTTTAACCAGTGTTTCGTCAATCAGCTTACCGTCGTTATTGAATGCTTTATGTGCAGTAGCCAGGGAAAACATATTCGGAAAAACCCGTGCGCCGAGATGTTCCAGCGGAACGCGTAACACCCAAAGTCCGCGGTTACCACCCGCCATTGATGGAGATGCTGAAAGAAGTAATGTCTGTTTTTCATTGAACGGCTGCGGACGGAATCGTGACACCCAGTCGATGACGTTCTTTAAAAGTCCCGGCATAGAGCCGTTATACTCCGGCGAGCAAATCACCAGGGCATCGTTTGCAAGAATGCGTTTGTTAAATTCATCAGCGCCTTTTGGAATTCCACTTTCGGTTTCAGCATCGCCATCATACGACGGGCAATCGAATTCATCCATTCCTGCAAAATCAACAATACCTGCATTTTTTTCAATGATCTCTTTAGCTAGTCTTGCAAGCCGGGTGTTAAAAGATTCTTTTCGCAATGATGCAGAGAAAAGTAAGAACCGCATAGGGCCCTTATCGCCGTGTGTGTTTTTTTGTTCCATTATTTTTCAGAATAAAATTAGTTGTCGTCAGTATGAGTAAGGTATAATTCCTCATCAACTGCCAGTCTATTAAAATTACTAAATTTTTCCTTAATTATGCTCACAGGAAAAAGTACGCGCAAATCGCGGATTGTATCTGGTTCGGACAGCAGCATGCCCGCCTGCAAATTGAAAAGAACGGATTATTTTAAATACCAAAATACTTTATCTTATCTGTAACTATTAAAAATCGAGACGGTAGGCAGGCTGTCCCTACATTACTGTGTGGAATAATTTTAACAACCCTTCCACAGTTTCAAAAAGACCATCTGCCGGCAAGCAGATGGAATCCCCGACTATTATCGGGCAGGCATACATATTTATTTTAACTGAATAAGTCTCTCAATACTCTTTCTGTTCGCGCATCTGACTTCAGCAATATAAAAACCGGGATTTACCTTAGAAACAAAATATTCCGATGCACTGATTTGAGTAATGGTTGCTTGCACTTTTCTTCCACTTTGTTCAAAAATGTCAATGCTTAAAATCTCCTCCTGGTCACAATAAATATTAAATGTAAATCCGTCGAATGATGGATTTGGATGAACATCAACGTGGAGCAGGTCAGAAGAATCTATGGGTTGAATTTTTTCCTGATCGTCTGCGGGATGTATACAAACTACGCGCACCCTGATGTTATTTGAATTGCTTGCGCAACCATTGGAATCGATAACTGAACATTTGTAGTTACCTGTGGTGTGCGCATAATACTGAGAAGAATTTGTCCCTGTCAGCAACATGTTATTCCGATACCACTGATACGATATTGACGTAGCAGCTGTCGATAAAAGAACACTATCGCCCTGGCAAATATTAATATTACCTCCTGCAATTATGGTAACAGCCGCTGGAATGAATTCCTGCACCACTATGGAATCAGATACCGAACAACCATTTGCATTACTAACGGTCACGGTATAAGTACCTGCATTACTGGTTAAAATTGTTTGTGCGATGCTTCCGTCAGACCACAGGTAATTTACAAATCCAGGACCCGCATCCAATGTTGTTGTATCTGTGGGGCAAATCAAACTGTCACCTGTAATCACAGGAATAATAACTGGCAACCAGGAAACAGAAACGGTATCCTGATCAATACAACCATTTGCATCTGTAACAGTAACCCAGTAATTTCCTTGTTGATAAACCGGTATCGTTTGACTGGTTGCTCCGTTATTCCACAGGTAAGAATTAAATCCGGTTCCTGCATCTGCAATAACCGAGTCGCCGGGACAAAACGTAGTATCCGATACTGTTACAGTAACTACTGAGCTTGTGACGACATATATAGTTTTAGATACACACGACGTATACCCACATGAATCATGTACAATACAATAATATGTTGTTGTTGAAGTCGGAGAAACACCTATTGTTGGAAAAGTATCTATTGGAGTTGAAAAACAAGAATCAACGTACCAGTAAACTTCAGGCACTCCATATTGTTGTGATGGAATTACACCCTGAGCTTGCAAATAAGTATACGTTCCGGAACAAATAGTATCTCCATAAATGCTATTTATACTTGATGGGCCCTGCGCACAATTTGTTGCAAACGTAGTAAAAGTTGTTTTCTTATTCTCGCTGAATCCTGTTCCGGAAGCGCAATGCTGACGGACGTACAGATCATATGTAGTTGCCGGAATGAGATTAAACAAAGTATCAGGGAGGCTAACATTTGTTAACAGGGTGCCTCCGGTACCGGGTAAAGAATCTGTTCCTGGTGTAAAGCCAGGAGGCCCATATTCCACATATATGATTCCCGGTGTATCCATGAATGATGCATTGTATATTGCTGAAGTATCTGTTATGCTTGATGTGTAAACATATAATGGCATAAGACAGGGAGCAGGGCAGAATAAAGAGATTCCTTTTGTAACACCTCCGCTGGCACCAAAAGGAGAATCAAACATCAGGTAATATGTTTCTCCCGCTTCCAGTGGTCCAAAAGTAAAGAGTTCGGGAGGGCATTGATTGTTTCCAATACAGGTCCATCCTGTTTCATCACAGCCTGTTGATGCTTCCCTGTAAAAAATTCCTGTATCCCAGCAATACCATCCGGATTGAGACATATACAAATAATACATGCCGCTATCTTGTGCAGTAAACTGAAAGAATTTTTCCCAACCGGGATAAGTATACTGTGGGAGACAGCTGTAATTCGTCCAGCTGCCATATGAGGTAGTGAACCAAAATGAACCGATGACGCCACCGCAATTAACAACCGGTGCTACAATGCATGAGTTGTTTAAATTAACCAGTTTCTTTACGCTATTGGGACCACATGTACCGCCGCATATACTTCTGATGTAAACATCATACGTACCGTTAGGTGTAAGACCGGAAATCGTTGTTGAATTTATTCCTGCAACTAAAATAATAGTCCCGCCATTTCCAGGTGTAAAATTATTTCCCGGAGTGAAATTTTGCGGACCATATTCAATCAGTACGGAATCACAATATGAAAACCATGAAAGTCCAAAAGCAGTATTTGAAACATAATTTACATTGAGACTGTCCGGAACAGGACATTGTATTTTCAATGTCGCGAAGCTATTAAGTGAATATATTGTATCGTTCAGGTCAATAAAAAAATCATAGGTGGAATCTTTTTCAAGTTGAAGAAGATACTTTGAAAAATATCCATTTGATATATCCTGGTAATATGGAGTCAGACATGAATAAGTGTTCGGATGACAATCACCATCATTAATTTTAAAGCCAGGTCCGCTGGTGGAAAAGGAGCTGGTATTATAATATTCTACATCATAGTATCCTGAAACCGGAGATTTGAACTTTACAATTTTTTCAATGCCTATACCAGAAGCCTGGAAACAACCGCCAATTCCATCATAAATCCAATTGTTTCCCGGGCCATTTGCGAGTAATACATGGGTCTGACCAAGGCCGGCGTAATTTTGAAAAGGACAATCCGGCCAAATGAAAGATCCTGCGAGTAAATTCAATCCTCCGGGCCAACCACATAACTGCCTCACATAAAACTCGTATTGGGCCAATGGAGAAAGACCCGAAACAATAGCAGGATTGATGGAATCGCCGATACCTGAAAATGCACCGGCAGCGGGTGAAGTACCGGTGCCTGGTATAAAATTATGCAGACCAATTTCTGCAATGCCATCGTCAATCCCCGTCCATGCAACTTCAGCGGTGTATGGAGATAATGCTGTAAGATTGATAGAACTTATGTTGTCATTACATTGCGGACATTCAATCTTAAATTGTGCTGAACTAGCTGGAAACGCTTCATGGTAACTGTCTGCCCTGATTAGGTATGTAGTGCCTGCAGTTAATGGCCCGAACAAATAAGCATTTGTGAGAAGTGCCCAACCCTGGCCAATACAATTCCAACCAGATTCGCCACAACCAGATAACTCATCCTTATAGTAAAAAAGTAACGGATTGCCTGTATCGATGTGATCTTTGATGAACAATTGATGCATGCCGGAATAAGTAGCGGTAAAACGGCAAATCTTTTCCCGTCCAAAACTTACATTCATCGCTTGATCACAGTATGTATTCCATGCGCCGGATCCGCTATCTGTCGGAAGTGTATAAACAGTATTACAATTAATAACAGGAGCGGTAGCGCAATCCGGAGGTGTTGAAAAACCACGGGGAGCCGAATTCCCACTCCATGAAGTTCCACAATCCTGGCGTATATACGCATGATACATTGTTGATGGAGGAAGTCCGGAGATGGTATATTGACTTTGTGTATTGGGTACTTGTATAACCGTTCCCTGAGGACCCGGAGATGCATTAGTTCCAGGGGTAAATCCAGCCGGTCCATATTCGATGTAAAGAATTCCCTGGCACGGGCCGGGATTACACCCATAAATGAAAGTGGCCCCATTCGGGGATGGCAAAAAATTCACCACAGGCAATGTGCATGTTTGCGAAAACGATGCATAAAATCCTAACAGTGAAAATATGAATAAAATGAGCCTTAAATGGTTTCTTAACTTCAATGAAATCAGGTTATGGTTATAAAAATACAACTTTTTCTTTACCACTTCAAATTAATGAAAAAAGGAACGCGGATCTCGCGGATTTGTTTCTGAGAGAATATAACCCGCGTAAATCCGCGAGATCCGTGTTCTTTTATTTACACCGGAAGCAAAATATGAAAATCGGAGCCTTTTGCCGGAACGGAATGAACGTGGATTATGCCATTATGATTGCTTACAATCTTACGACACAAAGCAAGGCCGATTCCGCTTCCTGGATGTTGCTCGCGTGTATGAAGCCGTTGAAATATTTCAAAGATCTGATCGGAATATTCCTCCTCGAATCCAATACCATTATCGGATACTATAATTTCCACATAATTTACTTTTCCATTCAGCTGCCATTTTTTTAATGTTTCCCTGGAAGGATTATGACCCGTAATTTTAATTTCAGGAACCCGGTTCTTGTCCGAAAATTTAAACGCATTGCTGATGAGGTTCCGGAATAACTGGTTCATCTGAATTGGTGCGGCATGTATCACGGGAAGCTTGTCGAGAATGATAACAGCATTTGTTTCCCGGATCTTTAAATCAAAATCCTTCAGGATATCTTCAAGAACCAAATTCAGATCAACTTCCGAAAAATTTTCCTGGCTCTTATCTGCCTGTGAAAATTGCAGGAGGTCATGGATCTGGTGTGCCATTCTTTCGGAAGATCCCAAAATAAGTTCTGTATATTCAACTGCCTGCGGAGGTAATTCAGGTCCGAATTTTTTTAGCAGCAAATTACTGAACACGGATATTTTTCGAAGCGGCTCCTGCAGGTCGTGACTGGAAACATATGCAAACTGCTCAAGATCTTTGTTGGATCTTTCCAGGTTTATGTTCATTTCATTCAGGGCAAACGTTCTGTCCTGGACCCGTTTTTCCAATTCTGCATTCATCATTCGCTGATCATGAATCTCTGTTACGGTTCCAATCAGTCCGGTAAAATTTTTCTGTGAATCGAAAATGGGTTTGCCTATGGAAAGCATCCAGCGGTACGAACCATCAAAACGTTTCAGTCTGTATTCCTGGCGGTATGATATGTTTGATCCTAAAGCATTGTTGTAAGTTTTCATTAATGCTTCCCGGTCTTCAGGAAAAATGTTTTCCAGCCAGCCCATTCCTGATTCCTCTTCCAACTTTCTTCCCGTAAATTCCAACCATGTCTTATTAAAAAAGATTCGGTTGCCGGCAATATCGGAAGTCCAGATAAGCACCGGTGCGTTATCTGCCATTTCACGGAAAGTTTTTTCACGCGCTGCAATGATGCGTTGTGCCGCGACATATTCTGTGATATCTTCCATTGCCAGCAAGATCAACTCTTGCTTATGAACCCGCTGGGAAAGTTTTCGGGCATTAAGCATCAGTGATTTTTCTCCCAGGTCAGAGAAGTTATGAGTAATCTCAAATCCCATGACTTGTTGAGTATTTGGCAACAACTCTTCGAGCAATTCCCGGAGTCTCGGTATGTTCCAATTCCTGTTAAGGAGATCGAAAATAAGTCGTCCTTCTGTCTCTTCTTCTGTAGTTTTAAAAGTCCGGTAAAAAGTGCGGTTGGCATTTTTAACCCTTAGACTACTATCCAGCACTACCAACGATTCCCTGATTGTGGCGAATACCGTCTCTGCATAATCGTATGCTTCCCCCAGCTGATCGTTTCGCATCTGTAACTCCTGGTTAATTGTCATCAGCTCTTCGTTGGTACTCTCCACTTCTTCTTTTGAAGTTTCAAGTTCTTCGTTTATGCTCTGCAACTCTTCGTTACTGGAAACTATCTCTTCATTTGCGCTTTGTAATTCTTCATTAACAGCTTCCTGCTCCTCGATGATGGATCGCATATCCTCTCTTGCCGTGTAGAGTTCCGACTCAAGTTGCTTCACACGCTTATCACGATTGCCCAGGTTAGACTGAATTTCCGGTGGCAATTCATTTTCTCTGAAAACGATCAGGTAATGCTCGTCATCATTTTCTGTTTTAAGAGGCACTATTTCAATATCGATGATCCTGGTAGACTTACTATCTTGTTTTATTTCTATCCCATTTTTGCGAAACGGTTCATGGATTCGCTGAACTTTATGAATTGCATTTCTCAATTCGAAAGCAAGTCCGGGTTTCGCCATTTTAAGCAGGTTCAGACTTGCTCTGCCGGACGCAGGTTCCAGGAAAGCGCCCGTGCTTCCCCGGAACTGAAGAATTTCAAGTTCATTGTTCACTAAAACGCTGGCAGGGACAAACCTGTTCAACAATAATTTGTCTACCGTTTTTTCAATATCGGGTTGCGGTTGCCTGGAAGTTTCTTTTTTTGCATCCTTGATGGATCCCGGAATAGCCTGGTAGCGGTCACGGGATAACTCTGGTATCCGGTATGTCATTTCGAAAATTCCCCTGGAGTTGGAATCTTTTTTCTTCTGATAGATCCGATGTTTTTTATCCAATGAAACAAACCAGTTGGAAGCCGTTCCAATAGATTCGCTTTTCCCCAAAATAAGATATCCGTTCTTGTTTAGTGCATAGTGAAAGATGCTCATCAGTTTCTTTTGAAGAACCAGGTCGAGATAAATTAACAGATTACAGCAGCTGATAACATCGATTCTCGAAAAGGGTGGATCCTTAAAAATATTATGCGGGGCAAATACGCATAGGTCACGAATGCCTTTCGATATACGGAAGCTGCCATCGAGCTTGGTAAAAAACCGTGTTAATCTGTGGGGCGATATTTCTGAAACTTCCGTTTTGGAATAAATTCCCATCCGTGCTTTGGCAATAGCTATTTCACTGAGGTCGGTGGCAAAAATCTGGATCGGGATACGGCTGGCACGATCTCCCAGTAATTCCATCAGTATCATAGCTATGGAGTAGGCTTCTTCGCCGGTGCTGCAAGCAGGGATCCATATACGCAACGGATCACTGGAACTTTTTTGTTTTATAATCTTCGGCAGAATATTTTTCTTCATATACTCCATTGAATCCGGGTCCCTGAAGAAACATGTTACATGGATCAGCAAGTCCTGGTAAAGTACATGCAACTCATTTGTATGCTGTCGGAGGTACTGTGCATAATCTTCCAGTGTATTTAATTTATATAGCAGCATGCGGCGTACAATCCTTCTCCTGATCGTATTTTTCTTATAATGATTGAAGTCAACTCCGGTAGATTTTTTTAGCAACTCCAGGATTTGGTTGAGATGATTTTCGCCGTCTTCTTCCTCGAAAACTTCATTTGCTTCCACCATTGCTTTGTAAAGGGTATTGCCCTGTTTACCCAGGCGGATCAGTTCAGATGCTATATCCTTTGGTGAGAGTACCAGGTCGACAGCGCCTTCGGCGACAGCGCTCCGGGGCATGCTCTGGAATTTAGCCGTCTCATCCTGCGCCATGGTAATTCCACCAGAAATCTTGATCGCTTTCAGTCCGCTGGAACCATCATTGGCGTTTCCGGATAAAATTATTGCGATGGTACCTTCTTTCTGATTTTCCGCAAGTGAATTAAAAAAACTGTTAATGGGCATATGAAGTTCCGGCTTGGGAGGACGAGGATTTAAAATCAATCGTCCGTCATTGAATGTCATATCCTTGTTGGGAGGTATAATATAAAGCTGGTTGGGTTCAACTTTCATTTTTTCCCGGGCTTCAACCACCGGCATTTTTGTTGCCTTTGAAAGAATGTTTGCAAGCATGCTTTCATGGGAAGGATCCAGGTGCTGAATGTAGATGTAGGCCATTCCTGTTTCCGGAGATAAATTTTGCAAAATCTCCTTTAGCGCTTCCAGGCCTCCGGCTGATGCGCCGATTGCAACTATGGGAAAAGTTTTAGATTTTTTCCCTGTTGAAGAAATGGAATTTGATGGAACGGCTTTTCTCTTTACAGGTGGTTTTTTCTTCATCTGTTTATCTGCAAAAGGCTATTTGCTAATGTAAAATTGCAAATTTTCGGTTAACTGTCAAGGCATCAGCCTTTTTTAGATATAATACTTGGTTCCAACCAAAATCAAAAAAAGTATTGCGGATGTAACTTACCGTTATCCTATATAAAATCCCTGTTAACTGAATAATTTTAGATGGCTCTATTACGTCCCGGGTATCTGGTAATTTAGTTGTGGCTATCGTGAGAGGCTTTCTTTAATACACTGACGGAAAATGCTTCTTCAAAAATTTTATACCAGATGTCCTGGTCAATAGGTTTGGTAAAATAATATGTAGCTCCCAGCTTCATAGCAGTATCTTTCATCACATTGCTTGTACTCACCATTGCAACCGGAACCTCGCAATGACAATCGTCCATACCCCGGATATTTTTAAGGCATTTCAATCCGTCCATAAGTGGCATATTGATATCCATGAAGACTATATCCGGATTTTCTCCTTTCAGCATTTGCAATACCTCCTTGCCGTTACTTGCCAGGATCAACTTAATATTGTCACTGTATGAAAATAAAGCCTCGCTGAAAAGCATAATATCCTCCCTATCGTCTTCGGCATATAATACAGTAAGCGGCCCCTCTGTCATATAACAAAATTAACAATTCAACAGATGATTGTTAATTATTTTTAATAATTTCTGTAACCCTCATATAATCTATAACCAAAGAGGGTGGTAGTAGAAAACAATTAAATTTTGGCATAATATAATAAAGCATCGGGTTCTTGCTTTTCTTCAAAACACTGGAAATCTGTTGAGGTCTTTCCCCAGGTTGATGAAATGATTATTAGGATTGTTATGATCTATTATGACAAATAAATTATGATTTGATATAGAAACATCATGGCACCCGGACTAAATGGAAAAATCGGGAATTTTGCTACTTCAGCTGAATGATACTCTCTATACTTCTTCTCAGCGCACTTGACTTTAGCAAAATAAAATCCGTGATTAAAAACATTCAGGTTTTCTTTCCTAAAAATCATTCTCGTTCCTTTTCTTGTTGAATCCCGCTAAATCTTGTTGTTATTTTTTGCGAAGAGCGGGTGGCATTATTTCAATAAAAATGATTTTCTCTACCTCGCTCTCTATTGCACCAACAACTTCCCAGTCGCAATCAAGAGCGGCCCATTCATTACCTGGAAAAAGTAAACACCTGCAGCGAGATTGTTTCGTTCCAATACTAGTTCCGGTCCTGAAGTGACTGGGAATTGGAGCATTAACCTGCCCTCGATATTCAAAAGTTTCAATGTGCAACCTTCCGGTAAGGGCTTACTAAATATAATTGTCGCAACTGAGGAAAAAGGATTAGGACTAACGGTGCTTCGAATAGGCTCATTAATTTCAGGCACACCGATAGTCCAGATAAAACAAGTTGCATAATTCGGATTGTGATATTTCAATGTGTCATTTTCCTCAAAGCAGAGCAGTTCAGGCCATAAGTCTGTCAAATAAAAAAACAGACCTACCTGGGTAAGGCCCATCAGGCTACCGATTCCTTCAATCCAAATTTCAGGATAAGATGGACCTTGAGAACTGATAGTAACGAACATTCGTTTTCTTGACTCCCCATTTAACAGTGTAATGGTATCCGTCGAATCTACCATAACATCTATTACAAATCCATTTAAATTACTTGAGTAAGAAGCGCCCTGGTTAAGAGAAAAATCATAAATCAGTGTTTCGCCTCCGGGTTCAAGGAAAAAGATCTGTTTCGCCGCAGTATCTTCTCTTAATGCAATCGGTTCATAAAATGAGGGAAAGCCGGAATCATTATCAACCACTAAAAGTTTATACTGCTGGCTGCCAACAGTGGTATCTGCACCAAACCAATAAATATTTGTCAGGCATGCTCCGAAATTCTGGCAACCCAATACATTCCATACCTTATTCGTGTCAACAAGATTTTGTGAAGTAGCCTGTGATGAGATAAACATCACTAAAAAAATAATACGAAAATTTTTAGAAATGGAGTTCTGGTTCATGAAAATAAAATTAAACAAAATTCATACGACAACAAAAACTTAATCGATATGCAAACCTCACCAAATTTTAATCATTCTTTTACAAAGGGTCCCTTGAAAGTTTCTTGCCCGTCTGGATTTGCACAAATTAAATTGAAAAGACCGGATGTAGGAAATGCGTAATGTTTTTTTATTTTTGTTTGATCCGGGTTCAGAGGCGGACAAAGCCGGTAAACCAACAATTTGTTCCGGTATTAAAATCACCAAACTGAATCTTTCGAGTTTATGAAAATCAAATATGCTCTTTCATTTTTCATGGTACCAGCGCTTTTTCTGTGTTGTATCTCCTGTAAAAACACGGAACAGGAGCATCTGCCAAAGCTGAAATACGCTCCGCCGGGTACTAACCACCTCAAGGGGAACCTTTTTATCGATGAAGCTGAAGTTTCCAATCTCAGCTGGAGAGAATATATGTACTGGACAAAACGAGTATACGGAGAGGCTTCTTCCGAGTATAACTTTACCCTACCCGATACGCTTGTATGGAGAAATTGTTTTTATGATTTTAAAATAAGGACCAACCAGGATATTACCGATATGGAAAGCCTTATTTATTTGTATTTACGTCACCCACAGTACAGTCATTACCCCGTCGTAGGAATTACACACGAACAGGCTGCTTCTTTTTGCGCGTGGCGAACGAACCGGGTAAACGAGGTTCTGTATGTCGACAAGCATAAGGAAGTTACATTCCCAATCGACTCCTCGATTGTAATCCCCAAAAGGGTATTATTCCGGCTGCCGGAAGAATCGGAGTGGGAGTATGCTGCCCGGGTGGGTTTCGACAGCTCCAGGTTTGCAGACAGAAACTCTGATAAAATTTATTACAACACCATCGAAGCTGCTTCCCTCCGGGAGGACATGGAAGGATACGATCGGTTTATCCCGATGCTCGAAATATCGCTGCAACCTGATAGGTACAATCGATATCATCTTATCGGTAATGTGGCCGAAATGATCAGCACCAAGGGTATAGCAAAGGGAGGAAGCTACATTCATTCACTTGATCAAAGCTACTACACGAACCGCATCGCCTATCACAAACCAACCTATTGGCTGGGATTCCGGTGTATATGTGAAATTCTGAAAAACCAGAAGTAATCAGGTCTTCATGACTAATTCATATTAAAGAATCTAATTTAGGGTAGTGAAACAAATTATCGCCATTCTCCTTTCATTTTTCCTCCTTCATTGTGAATGGAATAATTCATTTACCATGAAGATTACGGGAAGCAGTTGTTCCGGTAGCATCTGTTGTTCTCAACAAAATGATGAATCCGGTAATACAGAAAAATCTGACGGGAATGCGAATAGTAATTCAGAAAATGACAAAACCTGTTGCGCTTCCTGTTGTTGTTTCATTCCTGTGTATGGCTCACCTGTCATTGTTTATTCAAATGCTGTACAAATAACATTTGTTCCATATTTATTTTCCGAAAGCACTTTTTCCGCTGATTGTTTTCACCCTCCCGAATTAGTATGAGCTGATATTGAAAAGTTCATATTAATTTAAATAATTAAATTTCTAAAAAAATGAAAAAGCTAAGTTTAATAGCTGCCGGACTTTTATTGAGCGCAGGCTTGATAGCCTATGCATCAGGGTCCGTCGGGAATACAAAGCAGGAGTGCACGGTTGCTTCCTGTGAGAAATCATGTGATAAATCAACATGTGATGAAAGTGATTGTCCGGTTAAATGCTGCCCACCCTGCAAATAATCAGGAGTAAATTCGGAAGCCCTGCCTTGTGCAGGGCTTCTTTTTTTTAATATTGCTTTATCGTTCTATCACAAATTTTCTTCTTATAATTCCATCCCGTCCCTTCAGCATAAAATTAATTCCTTGTGATAAAGGTGAAGTTTTTTATATTGAGCTCTCATTCACAATCCGGATAATGTATGGATATAATAAAAGTTGAAA
>JANWID010000156.1 GCA_025450095.1 Bacteroidia bacterium
CCGAAAGATATATGAAAAAATGTCTGAATAATAGAGGACTATTAATCGTTGTCAACAAATGATTATTTGCAGAAAAATATGGAACGCAGATAACCCAGATTTAGCTGATTTGCGCGGATTGCTCCTTAGAATAAATAAATCCACTAAATCCGTTAAATCTGCGTTCCTTTATCGTTGAAAGTCAACAATATATAAATTCACCTTCCCCAAAACAATTCCTCAAAAATCCTGTTTTAAAATTAATGTACCTCCTCCAGCTGCTATTTCTCCTCTTCATTAATGCAGGCGAAATAACCCCGGCGCCAGCCAATAATTTTGAAAACAATATATCTCCTGAAGCTACTTTATACCAGGAATTACAACTTGAAGATCGGTTGGCGTATGATGTTTTTGCGAAAGCTTTTCAAGGCTTAAATATTTATCATCCCGAAAAACAATTTCTTGCCATTGCCGATTTCAGCAAGGCATCGTCGGACAAACGGCTTTTCATTATCGATCTGAATAAAAGAAAACTGGTGATGCACACGTATGTGGCGCATGGGAAAAACAGTGGAGCGCTGATGGCTACTACTTTTTCAAATAAGCCGCAATCGTTGATGAGTAGTCCGGGTTTTTACCTTGTCAGGGATGTTATTCAGAGTCCCAAACATGGTGAAGCGTTGTTGCTGGAAGGTCTCGAGAAAGGGGTGAATGACAATGCCCGTAAACGGGAGATCATTATTCACGGTGCCGATTATGTGTGTGAAAAATTTATCCAGACAACCGGTCGGTGTGGAAGAAGCTTTGGTTGCCCGGCAGTACCGGTGAACGAAATGCACCAGGTGAGTGAATACCTCGCTGGAGGATCGCTGCTTTTTATCTATTCGCCTTCGCAAAAATCCTGACGGTCTAAAAATTAAACACAAGATTTAACGGGATTTAACCAGAAAAGGAACCAGATCCTTCCTGGGATAATCTAATCTGTGTAAATCCGATTCCTTTTTTTGTGGCTGTGGATTTGCATATATTTATGCAAACATCCCATATATGAAAATCAGAATCTTCACTTTTTGCATTTTAGCAATCGCTTTTGCATGCTGCAAAAACCAGGATAAAAATAAAATTGCTTCCGCAAAAGTCCACGAAGTATACAGCGAAGTAAACTACACCGATTCACTGATCGATCAAAGCCAGATAGATATTTTTTATAGCGCTATTGCTGCCGATAGTTTCCTGGTCCGGAATGTAAATTCATTTTACAACGAACGTGATCGCCAGATGGCCTGGAGTGTTGATGGCGAGCTGACCGACGCAGCCGATAACCTGTACGAACGTATCATGGAGCATATGTACGTGACACGTGATAGTCAGCTGGTTTTTTTAAGGCTGCACGATACCTGGGAAACACCCTTGCGAACAACACCTAAAGGCATGAATACACCGGTGTTCATCGACCTGCTTTTAACAGCTTCTTATTTTAAGTATGCCGAACATACTTATAGTGGTTCTGCAAAAAATCTTGCTCTCCTGGAATGGTACATACCACGTAAAAAACGAAATTATGTGGGAATGCTCGATGCGTTGATTGCCGGCGAAGCTGGGGAAGAACCTCTACAAAACAACAATTATTATCAACGGCTTAAAGATAATTTAATTAAATATCGTAAGATAGAAGATGCCGGTGGCTGGCCGGAAATTCCCCCGGAAGTAGTCAATTTAAAATTGAACGATACCAGTGATGCATTGATTCCGCTTCGAAAATATTTATTCATTACAGGCGATTTAGCAAATGGTGATACAACCTCCACGCTTTTCGACAGTTTCATTTCGGACGCCATTTCATCATTCCAGCAACGACACGGTAAACACAAAACGGGTGCACCCGATAAGGAAACAATTGCTGAAATGAATGTTCCGGTTGGCAACAGGATCAAGCAGATACTGTTGAATATGGAACGCCTGCGCTGGATTGCAATACCTGATTCGGTGACGGACTTCTTACTTGTAAATATTCCCGATTACGAATTGCATGCATATGAAAACGGAAAGTTGATATGGGATATGAAGGTTGTGGTTGGCACTACTGCAAACCGAACTACTGCATTTTATGGTAACATCACGCAAGTAGTTTTGAATCCATATTGGAATATCCCGAAAAGCATTGTCACTAATGAAATGCTGCCCCGGTTAGAAGAGAATCCAAATGAATATATTGAATCACAAAATATGGAAGTGATTTCTAATGGTGAAAAAATAAAGCCATCTGAAATAAATTGGTCAGATCCCGATGAAGTGAATGATGTACGTATCCGCCAGTGCCCGGGACCTGGTAATGCGCTGGGAAAATATAAATTTCTTTTCCCAAACAGTTTTAGCATCTACCTTCACGACACACCTTCAAAACATTTGTTCGACAAAGAAGAACGGTCATTCAGTCATGGATGTATCCGGGTTGATGAACCCGAGAAGCTGGCGAATTACCTGTTGCGTGATGACCCGGAATGGTCTGCAGAAAAAGTGGCTGATGCCGTTGCTGATGGGAAAGAGAAGTTCATTAATCTAAAAAAACCACTGCCGGTGTACATCGTATATTTTACTGCATGGGTTAATGAAGAAGGTAAACTCAATTTTCGGGATGATATCTACAATCATGACCTGAAGCTGGAACGGGAGATTTTTGTCAGCTCGAAATCGGTCTCGGAGCAGTAAAGGAACACGCCTGCCTGCCGAATATTTATGAAAATAGTTCTTGTGAAACTTGTGTCAATAGAAGTTTTGAATAATTATTGCAATCAGTCGTCAAGCAGGGATTAAACGGATTTGTTTCGTAGAAAAAAATAAATCCCGATAATCTGCTAAATCTGCACAATCCGTGTTCCTTTTTCTGCTCTAAAGATTCAGTATGATATAATTCAAAATCGCTTCCACTTCGTTGCTCACACCTTGCGGATGATTATGAAAAGTTGTAAAATAGATAGCACCTGTTGAACTTGTAGGATTTAAATCTGCTTTTAGAGCAAGCACACCCAATGTTGGGTGCGTGATGATCGGTGTAAATGGTGCATCGTAACTATGTACAATTTCCCAGTTAGGTAAATTGTAAATAATATTCATAGAATTAGTGCCCGCTGCAACGATCATATCAGGATCAAGGATAACGGCATTAGTAAAGGTTCCCATACTTCCCATTCTTTGAGTACACAAGGCACTATCCGGGATGAATCCACCTATCAATGGATTGATACAGGTGATAGCTGTCTTGTCTCCTGGTGCTTCATGTGAATGTGAAAGTACATTGGCCGGGCTTGCTATCCGGAGATTGCCATCGCCTGTCAAACATTCTACTGCGAAATCACTTGTATAGATACTACCATGATTCATGGCATAATCCATCAGGTTAGTATATTTGGCGGCGCTCATATCATCAGAGTTGAGCAACCCACAGTTCAAGAATAAGCCTCCATATTGGGAAAAAGTGGATAAAACATTCAGATTTGAAAACGGAATCGAAGTCGCAGCATACCCCAATGAATCAGTAATGAGTGTTTGAATCTGATCATAAGCTCCTTCGATATAAGCCAGATCAAGTATCTGCAACAATACAGTTTCCGAAGGCGGCAACACTAAATCTACGCCGCCGGTAAGGCTTAAGGTAACAACGGTTTTAAATATTCTTCCTTCTCCCGTTTGAATGATCAGTTGATGATCTCCCGATGGAAGTTTGAGTTCAAATTCACCGTTGATGTCCGTTTGGGTAGAATAAGTGCCTGTTATAACCGTTGCCGTTGGAACCCGTTTACCCGAAGGTGTGGTTACTACGCCTGAAACTTTTGCTGTTGTGGCTGCAGCTCCAGGATCTTCCTTTTCATCTTTAGAGCAGGAGCTAACAAAAAGAAAGGCCCCGGTGATAAGCATAAGGAAAACCGGGTTAAAGAATGATACGGCTTTTTTCATGGTGAAGTTTGTTAAAAGTAATTTTAAAAACTATAAAGAAACTCGTTAAGCAGGTAACTATTAGATGTAAATATAACCGGAATAGTTGCAGCAATCAATATCCGTAGTGTAGAATATAACCTACGGTAAAATGCTTCTAAAAGCCATGACTAATCCGCATTTATTCTTACTTAACCGCAATCCGTGAATGATAAATCACATCTCCGTAATGGATCTCCGCTAAATAAATCCCGCTGCTCCAGGTTTCAGTTAATACAGTTGTTTCGGTAAATAATTCCTGTTTTTCAAAAATCTTTCTGCCTTTAATGTCGTGTATGACTAAGCTGAAAGGTACACCAGTATCTACTTTAATATGAAACTGGCTTTGTGCAGGGTTCGGATAAACAATTACGCTATTCCCGTTATTTATTGAAGGAATACCCAGCAGCGGATCAATTGTAGCATTACCCGATACGGAAGTGAAAAACAATTCCACTTCTCCGGCTGATGTGCCCTGGATGGTTGAAGGTGTAACTGCCAACGTGGTAAGCTGAGTGATACCCGGTGCTGCACGCAGATGAAGTTTTCCAAGCGAACCGGAAATATTGATAACGTTCGTATGATTAATCCGCGTCAGCGCAATTTCGATGATGCCTGTTGCAGGATTATAATTTGAAAACGCGATCATGTCAGTGCCCAGGGTTCCCAAAACACTCGGAGACCAGCTCAGACTGGTTTGAGATGCATCTACAAGAGTTGGATCCAACTCCAGTGTAAATGCAATTCCATATAGACTGTCGGGAAGCGGTGCAGAAAAACCGAGGTAAATATCGAAATCGATATTGCCACCGGGCCCTACTGCTGCAGGAGATGGAATCAATGTAATGTCTGTACTTGCAGCTGTTAATGCAATTGGAGAAGATATTCGCAGAGGATGCACCTGGTTAAAATTAATACCGATCGCAGTAGTATCATTCATATTCACATTGCCATCGCCGTTAGTATCTGCATGTTTGTGATTCACGGTAGTGGCAAATGAATTAGTCCAGGCAGTTGCCGGCTGACCAGTCCAGGATGTGGAAGCTCCGGCACGTATGGGTCCTGCATCATTATACGCAAGCCCGATATTCAGCAAATCGAGATTATTTGCAACCAGGTCGGAATTGCAATCTCCCGGCCATACCAGGCTTCCCGATGCTGTATTTCGCTGATGTAAAGTTGAAGTCATCGGCCTGTATCCTGTTGCACATGCAAAATCCAGTTTTTCGGTAAGGGTGTTTGTTGCAGTATTGAATTCAAAAAGATTTCCTTTATAATCATCACCGGCAATTGACCGCAACGCGTAAAGCTTGCCATTTATTTCAGTCAGGCGTCCCGCAAGGTGATTGTACATATTTGCGGGTCCCGGCATATCTGCAAGTTTGGTGAGTTGATTTGTAGTAGTGTCGAATGAACTAAAAGTTCCCTGGTTATTTGCTCCGTCCTTTGTAAGCATGAGATAAAAGATTCCGTTTGTGGCTTCGAATAATGTTCCACTACCACTTCCGGAAGCAATACTCAGGTCAGCGGCTTTTAAAGTTGTACCGGCAGCGATATCATGGATAAAAATTACTCCTTTATTATTCAATCCTCCAACACGTGAAACACCATATATTCGTCCGGGTGAAAGTTCCGAAAGTATAGCATCCGGGTTGGAACCATTGGTTTGATCAAATTGAAAAACTGCCGAAAGGATATTTCCTGTAATGTCGTAAGTAAATAATGTTCCCTTATTATTTGTTCCCCCGAAAGAAGTTGTTCCATATAATTTTCCATCTGACGCCTGCATGAGACCTGCACCGGGGCTACGTCCTGTTGTTGCCGCGTCGAAACTTTCTTTCAACGTCAGGCTGTTGTTACCCGGATCAAATTCAAACAGGGCACCCTCTGAATTCACACCTCCGGAACTGGTTAAACCATATAATTTTCCGTTGGATGCCAGGCACATTTCCGCAGGATTCGCTCCCGGTGATGAGTAAGGATCTGCAAAACCACCATTTGTATTATTGAAAGTTGCCGATACTCCGTTAGTTCCCGCTACAGGATCGATTTCATAAATGACCCCCATATTATCAAATCCTCCCCGCTCTGCGATGCAATAATACATTCCATTAGGCGCAGCCGTTATACCTCCGGAAGGGTATGCTCCCTCATAAGCCTGGTTCATGTCAACGATGGAAGTAATCACATCATTCACATAATCGTATTCAAAAATATTTCCGGCTTGCATGCTTCCTCCTCCTTCGGTCATGCCAACAAGCTTGCCCCCGGTGAACAAGAGATCTCCCATAGGATAATTCCCGGTGTTACTATCGAATTCTACCTTCGCAACCGCTGCTCCAGTCGACGGATCGTATTCGAACAGGGTTCCCATATAATTAACGCCACCCGATGAAGTAAGTCAGTATAATTTACCATTGGGCGCTTCGCACACGGTTCCGTACCAGGGAGAGCCGCCGACAGTTCCATCAAAAAATATTTTTGTATCAAACAAGTATGTTGCAGGATCAAATTCAAAAAGAGTTCCGTCAGTCCCGCCTTCGTTTGTCATTCCATACAGCTTGCCGTTTGAAGCCTCCATCAGGGAGCTATATGAATATTTTCCTTCCAATGCTGTAAAGTCATGCCGTTTGGTGAATGTAGAAGTTGTAATATCATATTCGAATATTACACCAAAATCATCCGTGCCACCATAAGCTGTCATTCCGTAAAGCTTACCATTTGACGCCTGTATCAGACCGCCCCATGGTTCAAATCCATCAATTGCAGATGCTGGAAAATCATAAAATTTTGTAAGTGTATTGGTTGTAATATCATATTCAAAAAGGACGCCACCACCACCTGTTCCACCGCTACCCAGCGCATAGAGCTTACCGTTAGTTGCTTCAACAAAGCCCCCGTTATTTGTGGGGCCGAAATCCAGTCCGTTGAAATCAGAGATCACTGTGAACACCTGGCCAGGAATATCGTAAGAGAAAATAGTTCCGCCATTAACAGCTCCACCGGATGCAATTATACCGTAAAGCTTACCATTTACTGCCTGGATGGGATGACCGGCCGGGTAACCTCCATCTGTATTTAAATCAAAATCTACCAGGCTGAAATAAATGTTATTGATCTCATCGAATTCAATTAAATTTCCATAACCACAGGAACCTCCGGAGAAAGTATATCCGTATAGTTTTCCATTCGCGGCTTCTATCAACTCTCCCTGGGGCGAATCACCAGGATAGGAAGTGCTGAACTGGTGAATAATCTGCTGGTTACTGCCGTCATAATTTGTTTTAAATACGACGCCCAGCCCTGCATTTCCGCCAAAGGCAGCAGTCCCCCACAGTTCCGTCTGGCCATAGGAAGATATTGAAAAACTAATACAGGAAGAAATTAAAAGCAGGGATTTGGAAATGGTGTTCATGGTAGTGAGTGGTTAGTGTTGGTAAATTAAAAATACACAAAAAAATTGAATGTAACGAATGTACGAATCGGCTTCGCCGTACGAATCTACGAATTACGAAAAATCAAATATTCGTAATTCGTAGATTCGTATTCATTCGTATATTCGTTACATTCGTTACATTCACTCTATCATCTGTTCTTCCCACGCATTATAAAGCTCATTCAGAAAAAGATTTTCACGGGGAGAAATGTGTTTATCGGCAGCCACAAGACGGGTTGCCATATCTAAAAAATGATTGCGTTCTTTTTTTGATGAATGCAGATAAAAATTATTCATAGCATTATTAAAATGAACCGGATAATCTTCAACCGGTAATGCTCTGATCACTTCAATCTCATAATCAAGGTCCACCAGGCCGCCATAATTCTCATCCATGTATTCACGGATCACCCGGTCTTCTTTCACGTTGAATTTCCCATCAATTACCGATAAAATCATCAGCATATGATACCCCGCTACAGCCCTGCTCATTGTTTGTGACATAACTCAAATCATTTAACACGACTAAGATAAGTATTCCCGGCATTTCCCTATATGATATTTGTATAACGCTGGCAGACAAATATATATGTTTACATTACAACCTTATATGTACTGTTTTTTACTTCCGAATTACAGCCGAAACATGCTTGTAAAGTATTGGATATCAAAGAAAAACATGTAGCCACGAAGGCAGTGTCTTTAATTTTCCTTTTATGTAACCGTTTACGCCTATTGCGTACAAATACTTTAGGGTACGCATTACAGATTCTTAAATATACGCTGAAACGGATGTACGCTTGCCCGACGTCAGGCGGGGATTACAGATTACATTCTATGAAAACCTAACTGTAATTTGTACAGCAATACCTATTATTTGAAGTTTAATATAGAGAATTCTTAAACGACACAACAACTTAACTTTTACCGGTAACCATGAGTTTTTTCAAAGACAGTGTCATTAAAATGGACAAACGGGTTTATATCGTTTTCATCCTGGTTGTTTCCGTTGCCATTGCCAATGCGGTGTTGAGTACCATCAAGATCACGAATAATAAAAACGCGATTTTTGAAATTACGCAATCTACAAATCCCACCCTCGACAACCTCGAGGATTTTCATTTGCTGGTGACTCGTTCGAGGATGTTTATTTCCAACTGGGTGTATTTGCGTGATAACAATAACGACAAAGCCAGCCTGGTGCATCTCAATAATATAAATTATCCGAGACTGAAACGAAGGCTGATTGTATTAACCGGTAAATGGCGTTCGCAAACAAATATTGATCAGGTGCAACAGCTGTTTCACGAGTACGAATCTGTAATACATGAGCAGGAAAAAATTATAAACAGCCTGGTTAGTATCGATGACTACGATAACCACATAAAGAAAGAACTCGCCGAAGAGCAACTCGAAAAGGAAATCATTCCTGCCACCAACACCATCATGGTGAAGCTGAAAGAGCTGATCAATATTAAAAAAGAAGAAGCCCGGCAAATGCAGGATGCCATGCTACTCGAAAACGCTCACCTCCTGGTGATTGTTTTTTCGCTCGCAATCATGGTAATTCTTTCCGTGATGATGGCTGGTATTTACCTGATGAAAAAGGTGATACTTCCATTGCTGCGCGTCAGGCAGACATTGCTGAGCATGAGTATCGGTGAATTACCCGAAGTGCAGCGCGTGGATGGTCGTAACGCTCTTGCCGAAATCAATACAGCATTATTCCAGCTTCGTGAAGGGTTGCAAAGGACTTCCACTTTTGCAGCTGAAATAGGACGTGGAAATTTTAATGCAGAATTTCTTCCCCTGAGTGAAAATGATGTTTTGGGAAGCACACTGCTCGAGATGCGTGATAAACTCAAAAAAGCATCCGACGATGATGCGGTTCGGAATTGGGCTGCGGAAGGATATGCACACATCAGTTCGGTACTGCACAGTAATACAGAAGATATTAAAAAATTATCCGGTGAAATAATTACCGGGCTTGTTACTTACATCGAAGCGCAGCAGGGTGCTATTTATTTACTGAATGAAAATCACGGAGGCGAAGCATTTATTGAGCCTGTTTCTTTTTATGCTCCTGGCAGGAATCAGCTGAATATGGAAAGGCTGAAGCTCAATGAGGGACTCATCGGTCAGGCTATTTCAACAAATACAAAAATATACCTGCAACATGCCGGTGAAAAAGGATATACCATTGAAACATCTCTTGCAACGATACCGGTGAGTGAATTGTTGATTGTGCCGCTGGTTGCCGGAGGCCGTGCGTTCGGTGCATTGGAAATTCACAGTGTGAAGCCTTTGAATAAAGCATTGGTCACTTTCGTGGAAAGAATTGCAGAACCTATATCCGCCAACGTGATGAATATGAAAGCAAACCTGCTGACACTGCAATTGCTTGAAGAATCACGCCAGAAAACAAAAGAGCTGGCAATGCAGGATGAGGAATTGCGCCAGATCAACAATGAGTTAATGGTGCAGTCGGGACGATTGAAACAATCGGAATCAAATTTACGATTTCAGCAGGAAGCCTTGCAGCGAGTGAATGGAGAACTGGAAAGTAAAGCGCTTTTGCTTGAAGAAAAAAATATGGCTGTTGAGGATGCACATAAGGCGCTTGCATTTAAAGCCGATCAGCTCGAGAGAAGCAATAAGTATAAGTCAGATTTCCTTGCCAACATGTCGCACGAATTAAGGACACCACTTAATAGTGTACTCATACTGGCCCGCCTGTTGAGTGAAAACCGTACAGGAAATATGTCTGAAAAACAGGTGGAGCATTCAAAAGTGATTCATAAGTCAGGTAGTGACCTCCTGATTATCATTAACGATATTCTGGACCTGTCGAAAATTGAAGCCGGGAAGCTGGATCTGCATAAGGAAAATATTCCGATTGCCGAGATCCGGAATAATATGGAATTGCTCTTTACGGAAGTATCCCGTGAAAAAAATATTCATTTCAGTACGGTCCTGGATGATCAGCTTCCAGAATTCATAGATACCGATCGCGTTAGGATGGAACAGGTGTTGAAAAACCTGCTGGGAAATGCTTTTAAAGTCACATCTGTTGGTGGAGAAGTACAGCTCAAAATTTCAAAATTACCCGGGGGAAACAGTTTTGCAAATGCAAAGCTGAAGCAATCGGAAATGGTAATATCATTCGCCGTTGTGGATAACGGGATTGGTATTCCATTGGATAAGCAGAAGCTGATTTTCGACGCATTTAACCAGGCCGACAGTTCCATTACACGCAAATTCGGAGGCACAGGCCTCGGACTTGCCATCTGCCGGCAGCTTTCATCATTGCTTGGCGGTGAGATCACTTTGGAAAGCAGTGAGGGAAAAGGTTCGGTATTTACCTTATATATTGCTGGTAGTGATCATGTACATTCAGGAAATTTTAAAACGGATGATTCCCGGATTAAATTTGAAACACACGATATTGGCGGACATGTTCTCATCCTTTCCGGAAATGAAAATACACCTCCCGACTGGGAATCATTCTTTACGAGGGAGAACTTCCAGGTTAGCTTGAGCAATATCACCGACTTCAATCCTGTTGGAATTCATCCGGACATTATCATACTCGACGCCACGATTCCTGATAAAGAATACATAGATATTGTCATGCAACTGAAACAGGATAAACGAACATCGGGCGCCATGCTGGTTTGCCGGTCGGTTTCCGAATACCTGCCACCGGAAATAAAAGCTCTGGTACAACTGCATACTACCGCACCGGTTAGTTCATTGTTAGTAACAGCAATTATTGAAATGACGCAGGAGCGGGTTATGATGTCGCAGGGAAATGTTACTGCAGGAGATCAATCAGAACCCTTAGATAATTCAAGAATATCATCAAGGACTATCAACCAAGTTACCGATGCAAGATTGAACAATGTGAAAATACTGATTGCCGATGATGATATCCGGAACATCTATGCACTGACAACACTATTCGAAAATGAAGGAGCCCGCGTGGTATGTGCCATGGATGGTTTTGAAGCGATCGAAAAGTTTAAAGAGCACCTGGATATTGATATCCTGATCATGGACATTATGATGCCGGGTAAGGATGGCCTGCAGGCGATCACCGAAATAAGGGCGATGGAAGGAAACAACCCTATGCCCATTATCGCGGTAACGGCAAAGGCTATGCGAAACGATCGGGAAGTATGCATGAAAGCAGGTGCCACCGATTACGTAACAAAACCGGTGAATATGGAAAACCTGATTTCCCGTATTTGCAGAATGCTGGGTAAGTAAAATAATTATAAATCGCTTCCGGGCTTACAGACCATATAATTAATGCAAACAGGAAAAACCATAAAGGAAAAGCTGCTCGAAGCGGATAGTTTCCAGGTATTGATTGTTGATGACCGGCCGGAAAACCTGCTCACGCTGGAAAGCATTATCGAAAAGGAAGGCCGAAGGATCATAAAAGCAACCGGTGGAAATGAAGCATTACGATTGGCGATCAGAGAGCCGATCGGACTTGTTATGCTCGATATCCAGATGCCGGAAATTGATGGTATTGAAGTCGCCAGGTTGTTGCGTTCAAATAATGCCACTCGTCACATTCCGATAATTTTTGTTTCTGCTATCAATAATTCCGAACGACTTTGCATGGAGGAATTTGAAGAAGGGACAGTTGATGTCCTGCATAAGCCGCTCGATATGGAAGAAACCCGTAATAAGGTTGCTATGCATGAACAACTTTACCGGCTACGTGTGGAATGTGTGAGGTTGCAGGCTATTGCCGACAGAGATGCATTACAGTTTGAGCAATTCGTATATATTGTTTCGCATGATCTGAAAGCGCCATTGCGTGCAATCGACAATCTTACCAATTGGATTTCGGAAGATCTGGGCGGAAAAACGGAAGGTAATATCAGCGAGAACCTGCAGTTGATGAAAAGCAGGGTTGGAAGGATGCAGGCTTTGCTGGAAGGTATCCTGGAATTCTCCCGCAGCGGAAGGTATAGCGAAGAACCTGAAATGATTGTTGTAAAGCACCTCGCACATGCTGTTTTCGAATCGCTTGCACCGCCGGCAGGATTTACATTGGAAGTGAATGATCTTCCTCAGGTGAAAATGGAATCCCCCCGCATGTATACCATATTATTTCATCTTATAAAAAATGCGATCCGGCATCACCCTTCGCCTGATAAAGGTGTAATTTCCATTAGTTGTGAAAACGAAGGTGAGAATTTGGTCTTTTCTGTAACAGATAATGGTAGCGGCATCAAACCACAGTATGCAAAAAAAATATTTGAACTGTTTGCCACGCTGAAATCAAGAGATGAAATGGAAACTCCCGGTATCGGTTTGCCAGTCGTTAAAAAAGTTTTGCTGGATATTGGTGGTGACGTGTGGTTGGATACATCATATACAAAAGGTGCAGCGTTCAAATTTTCGATTCCTGTACAATTGTAAATTCAGTAGTGATTCAATGGGGGATTCAATAGTGATTCAATGGAGGATTCAATAGTAAATTAACTATCGAATATCTATCGAATAAACAATTGAATTAACTACGGAATTAACTACGGAATTAACTACCGAATTTCACTTTTACTTACCGGCTTCAGCAATTCCCAGATTGTAGCGGCAATAATTTTCAGGTCGAAGAAAAATGACCAGTTATTCATATAAAAAAGATCGAGTTTAACACGGGTGATTTTCTTTTCCAGGTCATTCGTCTCACCTCGGAATCCTTTCGCTTGTGCCAGACCCGTTATACCTGGTTTGATCTTATGACGTGTCATGAACTTACTTACCTCCGTGGAAAAATCCTGGGTGTGTTTCAGCATGTGCGGACGTGGTCCTACAACTGACATATCACCAATGAGCACATTGAAAAACTGGGGAAGTTCATCGATGCTTGAATTGCGTAAAAAATGTCCTACCCGGGTAATGCGTTCATCATTACGGGTTGCCTGCAATGTATCACTCTGATCATTCACATACATGGTACGCAGCTTAAAACACCAGAACCATTTATTATCGCGACCAGTACGGCGTTGACGGAAAAAAACCGGACCCTTTGAATCCAGCCTGATGGCTATTGCCAACAACGGTAACAACCAACTTAAGAGGGCAACTGTAATGAAGATGGAAAAAACGATATCAAATGAACGCTTCACCAGTTGCTTGTCCCAGTCATCAAGAGGTGATGTGTGAACTTTCATAACCGGTATTTCACCGAAGCGCTCCATCTCGAGATCGCGGAAAGTAACACCTTTGAAATCCGCAATCAACCGCATTCGTATCAGGTTTTCTTCTGCAAAATTCATCAGGTCGGCAAGGGTATCATATTTCACTACCGACATGGAATAAAATATTTCATGGATCTTATTCTCAATGCACCAGGTTTTCAATTCTTCATGATTATTATCCATACCCTGGTCGCTGACGTGCATCACCTTATTGACCCTGTATCCATATTCCGCATGTGACGACAGGAAAGATTGCAATTGAAGCGGATTGTCATCCTGGGTCACAATGACCACATTCCGGTAATTCCATCCCTTTCTCCGGAAATATTTTACGGTAAGATGAAAGCACAGCTTATGAATGATCGTGACAACGGTTAAAGCACTGTACATGATCAACAGGAACTCCCGTGAATAACGGTGCGACTGTTCGAAAACATAATATGCAAAGACAAGCAGCATATGAATCAGGATCACCCAGAAAGAAGTTCTCAGGATTCTGAGAAACCCGGATATGCGGGCTACATCATAAGGCTTAATAACCGATGTTGATACAAACCATGCGATGTTGATGTACATCAGCATGAACATAAAGGGTGGATGAAAAGTCCCGGATCGGAAATAATATATGGCAAGGTAACATGCATTCAGTAGCAGAAAATCACTGAATATACTGATGCGTTTAATGTAGTGCGAATACCGGGTCAAGTCCGACTATTAAGAATAATATGTAAGCCGTTCAAAACTACAAATAAAAAAATCGAAATAACCCGAATCATAAACTGGATGAAACCGTTTTTCATTGTCATTTTTTGAAGCTGTTAACAAGTTGATTTCTCCAAATGGATGAAAATCAAATAAAATCCGGAGAAGCATCACTTTTTATGCGGCAGGGCTGTTGATAAAAAATAGTATCTTAGCTTGCATAAACATTCATGATGAGAAAAAATTTACTCGCATCCATAATTATTTTGTGTTCATACATGGCAACATCTCAATCGTTGCCTCATGTTTTTGCTCCCGGCGAAAAATCTTCTATGCCAAACTACCTGCAATCCAGGTCAGCAGCATCATCCGGAGTAACTACACCTCCCGGTTCGCCGGTAAGAACCATTGGGGAATGGGAAGAATTACAGGGATTACTCATTACATGGACTTCCTATCAAAGCATCCTTAAAGAAATTGTAAGAGCAGCAAAAGAAGAAACAAGAGTTTACATTGTTTGTAACAATCCCGCGACTGTTATCAGTTATCTCGCAACTAACAACATTGATACTGTAAATGTTACCTGCATGACTACTCCATATAATTCGGTATGGAGCCGTGATTATGGTCCATGGAGCGCATATACCAATGATGTTGATACACTGGTTACGATTGACTGGATCTATAACCGTCCCCGTCCGCTTGATGATGTTATTCCATCTGCAATTGCAACACAACTGGGAACTCCGTTTTATGAAACAACCACATTTCCCTGGGACCTGATTCACACCGGAGGCAATTTTATGACCGATGGGTTCGGAACCGGATTCTCATCCAACCTGGTTGTGAATGAAAATCCAACAAAGACCATTGCGGAAATCGATACCATTATGAACCGGTTTATGGGAATCAACAGGTATATAAAAATGAACACGCTGCCTTATGATAATATCCATCATATCGATATGCACATGAAATTGCTGGACGAAGAAACATTGCTGATGGGAGAATATCCTGCCGGTGTTGCAGATGGTCCGCAGATTGAAGCCAACCTGCTTTATATTCTGAATAATTTTAATTCTGTTTTCGGCACACCTTATAAAATAATCAGGATCCCGATGCCGGATGATAATGGCCTGTATCCGCACAACGGAGGTGATTATTTTACATATACCAATTCATCATTTATAAATAATACGATCATTGTTCCGATATATAATATACCGGAAGACTCGACCGCACTTAACATTTATCGTGAAGCACTTCCCGGCTATACTGTTACCGGTATCAATTCGCTGGCAAGCATAGGTGCACTCGGTGCATTGCATTGCATTACCAAAGAGCTGGGAACAGATGATCCGTTGCTCATCAGTCACAAGCCACTCCCCGATACTTATGATGATGTTAATCCTTACCTGGTTTCAGCCCTGGTTAAGCATCGTACCGGAATTTCATCTGCTACTTTATATTATCGTACCGATACTCTTTTACCTTATATATCAGTACCAATGTCACAGTCTCCAAACCCGGCTTACTGGGAAGGTTATATTCCGGCACAACCCGTAGGTTCTTTGATCTATTATTATATTTCAGGTGAATCCGTCAGTGGAAAACAACAGGTTCGCCCCATGCCTGCACCGGCAGGTTATTGGAAATTCAGAGTGTTGGGTCCAATTTCAGTTTCAGAACACGCTCCGCTGATCATGGAAAATATTTTTCCGAATCCCTCTAAAGGAATTACCTGCATTCCGGTGACTTCTTCACTTTCATGCCCCGTAAATATTAGTGTACTGGATATTACCGGCAAATTGATCACAACGGTTTTTGAAGGATTCTCGTATATCGGACAGAACAGGTATTTTGTTGATACGCAAATGTTTAGTGCCAGTGTTTATGTGGTTCGGGTGGATTATGGAACAGGTTCTCTCTACCGGAAATTAATCGTGCGATAGTTAACTGCAGATTCTGTAACTTTCTGATTTTCTGAAAACTCCGATATAATTTTCCCGGAATTATCCCGCTTGTTTTTTACATTACTCACTTTTATCTACCTTTGCAGACTTTCCCTGCGCTGAAATAGAGCATAAGAGTAATGGATCGTCTGGAAAAATATTCGATCCCGTTTGCGGGTCTCGCAAGGGGAAGTCATCCGTTTGAGTTTGAAATAGATGATCAGTTCTTTGAAGCATTTGAAAATTCAGTAATCAGTAAAGCGAAGGTGCATGTAGAGCTTGACTTCAACAAAGCCGAAACAGTGCTAACGCTTAACTTTCATCTGACGGGTTATATAACACAAACCTGCGATCGTTGCTTAGAGGAATTTAACATTCCTGTTGATGAGCGCAAGATATTGTTAGTTCGTTTTGGCATTCCCGGAGTAGGAGAGACCGACGACATCATCGTAATTCCGCACAGCGATCATCAGATCAATGTTGCGCAACACATTTACGAATACCTGAGCCTGATGGTGCCGATGCGTGTGGTACATCCCGATGATGAAAATGGAAATCCCGGCTGCAATCCTGAATTTTTAAACCGTCTTGAAAATAATCCTGAAAGTACCGGTGATCCCAGGTGGGAAATATTAAAAAAGCTGGGACTTCATAAAAATTAATTATAAATAAATTTAACAGTATCATACAATGCCAAATCCTAAACATAAACACTCGAAATCAAGGAGTGCGAAGAGGAGAACCCATTACAAGGCTACCGCGCCTACCGTTGCAGTTTGTGCTACTACCGGTGAAGCTCATTTGTTCCACCGTGCTTACTGGCATGAAGGAAAGATGTATTATAAAGGTAAAGTAGTAACTGAACAGCCTGCCGCCTGAGGCCAGGTTCAGTTGCCCGGGAAATCTAATCACTAATTACAGCCATTAATGAGAATTGGCATTGATATGATGGGTGGCGATTTCGCCCCCCTGGAAACCACCCTTGGTGCAATCCAGGCGCGGAAGGAGCTCGATCCTCGCTATACGCTTGTTCTTATCGGTAACGAACACGAAATCCGCGCTATTATCCGTCAACACGGAGGTAACGAATCGGATTTTGTTTTTGTTCATACCGAAGAGGTAATCGGGATGGCGGAACATCCGACAAAAGCATTTCAGCAAAAACCAAAATCAGGCATTCCTGTCGGTTTTCACCTTCTGAAGGAGAAAAAGATCGATGCTTTTGCCAGCGCCGGTAACACTGGTGCCATGATGGTTGGTTCCATGCTCGCGGTTAAACCTATACCGGGAATTCTTCGTCCTGCAATCTCTTCTATCGTTCCGAAAGAAGATGGCGGACTGGGAATTATCCTCGATGTTGGAATTAACGCCGACTGCAAACCTGAAATGATTCAGCAGTTCGCAGTGCTTGGTTCCATCTTTGCCGAAAACGTTTACCATGTAACAAATCCGAAAATCGGGCTTGTAAGCATCGGTGAAGAAGATGAAAAGGGTAATGTGCTTACCAAGGAATCGCACCAGCTGCTCAAAAACACACACGGAATAAATTTTATTGGCAATATTGAAGGACGTGATATGTTCAACAGTAAAGCCGACGTGATTGTATGCGATGGCTTTACAGGGAACGTGATGCTGAAGCTTGCCGAATCATTCCATACACTTTTGCAGAAGCGCAATATTCACGATCCATATTTTGACCGGTTTGATTTTGAAAATTATGGCGGTACGCCAGTCCTGGGTATCAACTCAACAGTGATGATCGCCCATGGCATTTCAAATTCCAAAGCCATAAAAAATATGATTCTTTTAACGCGGGAAGTGATCGATGCCGGCCTTACCGAAAAAATTTCCAGGGCACTCAACGAATCAACCATCAGTGAGCAGTTGCCCAAATAATCACGATTTATGGAAAAAATAGTTGCTGCAATTACTGCCGTTCACGGGTGGGTGCCGGATTATGTGCTCACCAATGCAGAACTGGAAAAGCTGGTTGATACCAATGATGAATGGATCACAACACGCACCGGCATTAAAGAACGGCGTATACTCAAGGGAGAGGGAAAAGGATCATCAGATATCGCGGTCGAAGCAATTAAAGGACTTCTCAAAAAAAGAAACATTGGTCCTGATGAAATTGAAGTGGTGATTTGCGCCACTACCACACCGGATTATGTTTTTCCTGCAACGGCCAATGTGATCAGCGACAAGGTCGGAATGAAAAATGCGTTTGGTTACGATATCAGTGCTGCATGCTCCGGATTTTTATTTGCGCTTGCAACAGGTTCGAAATTTATAGAGAGCGGACAGTATAAAAAAGTACTGGTGGTTGGTGTCGA
>JANWID010000157.1 GCA_025450095.1 Bacteroidia bacterium
ATATTTTGTAAATACCAGATCCCAGTCATTTTTCTTTGGTGCTACATCAGCCATACCGCCACCATTCTCGAAAGAAAAATAAACCAATGAGTAATCCTGATTTTTTGGAATAGTGAATTCTGTAACCTGGGTGTTGTTGTAAAGTGAGAACCTGATTCGATATTCCGTTGCGTTTACCCACAACAGTTGCATTTTTCGCCAGCGTGCTGCACCAAAATGTTCAGTGCGTCCCCGGTCTATTACATAAACATGATTGTAACTTTGCATTCCGGGATCTGTCCAATTTCCAAACGCGGTTGAGTCGTCGTATAAATTATCCGTTTCCGTTTTCCATTCATGCCCGGTACTGTCGGCCAAACTCATATCATTAACACCAGTGTTGGCAACAAACATATACTTGCCGGTATTCAAATAAACCCGGAATCCGTTTGGTGAAGCCTCGAAAGCCAGGTCATAGGAGCGATAAGGAACTACTTTTTGTTTCCCGGTTTCAAAATCAACATAAACCTGGTTATCGTAATACACACCCATTTCAGCGGCCATGGTTTGCACTTCGCCTGGTGGAGGCAATACAACAGGAGTATCTTCCTTTTCGCAAGAAGAGAAAATAGCAATTATAATCAGGAGATAAAAAATTCGTTTCATTTTCCTAATGCGAATTGAAGTTTTACAAACCAGGTTCTTCCTGTGCCAACAGCTTGATCATTGTCCACAGAGCTATGTGCAGAACCAGGAGTAACCGCACTGATGTTGGTGATATTCAGAATATTTTTTACACCCGTTCCAACATAAATGCGACCTTTCAAAAATTCTTTTCTCAACGTAGCATCCAAAAACTTGTAGCTTTCATTTGAGAATTGCGTAATCGTATTATCAGCATTCAGTTTGTAACCGGGAAGCTTTCCATTGTATTTAAAATAAACAGCGCCGGTAAGTTTAATTTTCTTAAAAAAGTACTGTGTGTTGATAGCCAGGTCCGGACTATAAATGTATTTATCGAAATCACCACTGTCGGAGTATATGTTATAACGACCCGTTAACCCGGCACCTATATTCACGGAGAGGTTATTCCATGTTATGCCGTGTGAAATGCTTCCTCCATGGGTGGAGAAATGACCGATATTAATGTAAGTATATAGCGATGCCGCAGGAATGGGTTGCGCGAGTGTGATCAGGTTATCGATGTCATTGTAGAATCCGGAAAGCTGTGTGTTATGAATAGTTTTTCCAAAACTTGTTGTTTTATTAAGTGCTACAAAAAAATTATCAGAATTTTCAGGTTGAAGATCTTCGTTACCGCGAATATTGTGATTGATATCCACGAAATAGAGATAGCGTTCTTTGATTCCTGGTGCACGATACCCTTTGCCATAAGAAACACGTGCCTGGATATTCTTTCCAAAATCATACTTCACCATGATTGATGGCACAACCGGAGAATTAAAATCGGTGTTGTATGAAAACCGAACACCAGGCTTCAGTTGCAGGTTCTTAATAGGTTGATATTCGGCACTTGCGAATAATGCATAATCACCTGTTTGCTCTACCTGTTCGGTGAAGCGTGTACCATCGGCATTATCAACTGCGATATCAATTCCTGCCTGGTAATTAATTTTGGCGTTTTCTTTTGATCTGCTGAAAACCATTCGACCCATCCATGAATTCATGATCGTGGTATCCTGTTCTTCAACACCCGGAACCAATACTTCATTCAGCGATACCAGATCTTTGCGATATGTATTTTTTGTGCGGTTATAAAGTGAATAAGAAACGACTCCGGTTGCTGACCAGTTCCTGTTCATAACGAGTGATCCGTTTACCTGGTTGGTAATCCTGACAGTTTTATAATATTCATCGAAGGCATATGCGAAATAAGGTGAGATTCGCGGAGTACCTTTATTGGAAAGCTTTTCATAAAAACCATTAAGCTGGTAATTCAGAACTAGGTTTCGGATGATGAAGCGATAATTAATATTTCCAAAATATTGCTCTTTCGGTTTCCATTCCTGCCACCTGCCCGTATCAGCTACAGACCACCCATCAAAAAAATTGCGACCGCCACTTACCAGCAAAGCCGATTTTCCTTTTGAAAAACCTGCGAATGCATCCATATTATATTGACCAATGCTTTCATACATCAGGTTGGCGCCGGCCTGGTATTGATTTTCGACAGCCTGCTTTGTGATCAGGTTGATAACTCCTCCGGCGGCATCAGTTCCAAAAGAAGTGGCCATAGGCCCATTGATCACTTCAATGCGTTCCACATTATTCAAATTGATTTGTCCCAGGTCAATATTTCCATCAAGTCTTCCGATCACCGGAACTCCGTCGACCAGGATTTTTATATTTTGCCCGGTTAAACCGTTCATAGTCAAACCAGATCCTAAAACAGCATCCTGGGTGACACGCATATTCAATTGCTGTGAAAGCAATTCATCCAGGTTTGAGGCCGCCTGGCTTTCAATTTGGTTTCTACTTATAACGGTGACGGGGTGAACGCTTTCGCTGGTCGAACGAGCTTTATATTCTGAAGTAACAGTTATTTGGCCGAGGTCAATTTTCTTGTCGACTAGGCTTATTTTAATGTCACCTGTTATCGAAGGAAATGTATCAACGTGATTTTCAAAGGATACGTGAGAGATCACAACTTGTACTTTTTTAAGATACGTACCTGTTTTCACCCGACCCCCTGCATCTGAAATCAGGACCACGTTTTGTCCATCCTCAAGGTTTTTTAAGAACACAATTGCCTGGTTTACCGGAACCCCCGTTGGATCAGTTACTATAACGGACTGCCCATTGGAAATGGTTGGTAATAAAAGGGTAGCAGCAATGATTAATTTAAAAAAGTTCACGGTGCGAAACTACTTCGCCTATTTCTTTTTGAGGGCACATATGCTTATGACAATTGTCAATTTTTGCAGGGTTTTGACAGAGCCGTGACATTGTCATGAAAATGGCTTGTTGTATTTTTTGAAGAAAACCGGGTAAAATTGTTCATAAGTCCCGGTTATTATAAGGGTTGAGAAAGAGGCTAAAGCACGTTTTTTACGAAATTTACAGGGAAGTTTTTCGTTCAATGATTTCAGTCCGGGAAGTAGTAAAGAAACGGCTCTGGAATCCCGATCACAACCAACAGTTCAGAGCATTTGAAACAACAAACAACAACAAATATGAGCACAGGAATCGTTAAGCAGGAATTAAAGAGTTTAATGGAGATGATACAGGAGCAACAACAGCTTGTGTTATCATACGAAGGAAAAATCCCACAGATTGAATTGGATATCCTGATGAACAATATCCGTAAAGCTTACGAACTATTCCTAACGCTTAATAAAACGGATAAATCAGAAGTGCCGGTAGCACCGCCAGTTCAGGAACCAGTTGAATATAAACATCCGGATGATTTGATTGCTGAAGTAGCAACGGCTGAGCCAGAAATCGAAGTACCAACAATAGAGCCACCAGCTCCGATTATCAGTGAAGCAGCACCCGTAAAAATTGAATCAACAGATAACGGCCGGCCACATGTGCAACCTGAAATATTTTTGGCCAGTGTTGATGTTCCTGTTGTTGAAGAAAAGAATGAAGTTATCACAGAAGCAGTTTTACCTACAGCCGCTATGGCAAAGGAAAGAACACGGGAATATGTAAAATCTACTGCTAAAGCCGCAACTGCATCATTGTTTGATGATGCTCCTACTATCGCAGGTCAGTTCCAGAATGCTACAACAGTCAGGGATAAAATTGCAGGAACAAAAGAGGATAAGAGTATTGCAGAAAAATTACAGCAAGACCCGTTGACTGATTTGAAAAAATCGATCGGCATCAACGAAAAATTCGCTTTCATTAATGAACTTTTTGATGGCAATCTTGAAGGTTATAACGCAGCAATCGATAAATTGAATAATTGCGGAAGCCTTGATGCTGCACTGGGAGTACTTTCAAGTCAGCTTGCTGATACTTACAACTGGACCGATGACGGAACGCGTTTTCAACAGCTCAGGAATTTGATCGTTCGACGCTTCAGTGCGTAAACCATGAACGGGCTTTTTAATAAAACGACAGTCATTTTTACCTGGCTGATTTCGTTGCTTCCTTTCCAGGTGTTCAGCCAATATGCCAACGACGTTATTAAAAAACTTGCATCACCATCATTCAATGGAAGAGGATACTATAAGAATGGTGATGGCAAGGCGGCAGATTTTATTACTCAGGAATTTATAAAAGCAGGCCTGCAACCCGTTAAAGGAAATTATATTCAGCCGTTCGCTTTTCCCGTCAACACCTTTCCGGGCAAAATGAAAGTAAAGATCGGCAAACACAAACTGGTTCCCGGCAAAGATTATATAGTAAGCCCGGCATGTCCATCGATCAAAGGTAAATTCGAGGTTCATAAAGTCACATTTCCATTACAGACGTTCAATATGTTCGATAACGGAAATGATTTTATTTTACTTGACAAATCGGGACTGGATTCAACAGGGATGGCGGCCATCGATTCTATTTCACGCAATCCTCCGCCTGTGAATGGAGTGATCGTTGCGGAAGAAAAAAAACTAACCTGGAGTGTTTCGGTAAAACCCAACAGCCAGGCATTTATCAGGGTATTTAAAAGCGCTATACCCGATGATGCGAAAAATATTGAATTGGACATTGAAAGCAAATTTATTTCCGAACACAAAACACAGAATGTATTGGGAATGGTTCCGGGATCACTTTATCCCGATTCATTTATCGTGTTTACTGCACATTATGACCACCTGGGAAGAATGGGCAAGAAAGCATTATTCCCGGGAGCGAATGATAATGCAAGCGGAACAGCCATGATCATTGACCTGGCCAGGTATTACGGACAACCTGCAAATCGTCCGAAGTGTTCTGTTTTATTTATCGCCTTCGCGGGAGAAGAGGCAGGATTGATTGGTTCGAGGTATTACACTGAAAATCCAATATTGCCTCTTGAACAAATCGGGTTCCTGATCAATCTGGACCTCATGGGAAATGGAGTAGATGGTGTGATGGTAGTAAATGGCGAATTGCACGAAAAGGAGTTCAACATACTCGACAGCCTGAATAAAAATCAGAACCTGGTAAAGGAAATTGGTAAACGAGGTAAAGCGCGCAACAGCGATCACTATTATTTCAGTGAGCGGGGGGTGCCGGCGTTTTTCCTTTACACCCAGGGAGGATCAAAAGCATATCATGATATTTATGATGTGCCTTCGGCAATAAAACTCGAAGAGTTTGAGGATATCAAGACGTTGTTGAAGGGATTTGTGAATGAGTTAGCGAATTAACCACATACTTAAGGGAACCTCTATAAATCTACTTATACTGCGTTATGAGAATTTTTTAAAATCCTCATTTACCTTATGTAAACTCCGGTTTTAAAAAATTCTCATGCCTTGTCTAAGCGATTTTTAGAGGCTCCCTTAATATTAACCACACTTTATTTTTACTTTTGTCATTGTGAGTAATCCACACGACATTTTCAATCGCGATATTTCCGATGATCAACGGGACCAGGAATGGTCTGTGTCAGTGGCTGAAGCTAAAAAATTATACCAGGTTGCTTTTGATGAAAGTATAAGACAATTTTCAAACCTTGAAACAGCGAAACGACGTGCAGCGTTTACGCGGTGGAAGGCACTCGAGAATCTCGATAAATATCTTATCCAGTTTGAGGCAAATTTTATCAAAGCCGGAGGTAAGGTCATTTGGGCGCAGGATGGGGCAGAAGCATGCACTGAAATAATTTCAATCATCAACCGCTCAGGTGCTACCACTATTGTCAAATCAAAATCCCTGACGGGAGGCGAGATTCACCTGGATGAAGCG
>JANWID010000158.1 GCA_025450095.1 Bacteroidia bacterium
CACCAGTTTGATCCATGCTTCCATGGTAAAATTGCCGGCGCTGACATTGTAAGCTGCATTATTCGCTATGGTAACAATATCATCCGTCCCATCGAAATTCAGGGCCAGGTTGGAAGTTTGAGAATAGGAGTTGGTTGAGGCCAGAAAACAGGTGATTAAAACCAGTATGAGCCTTTTAATAGATGGAAATTTCATATTGTCAGGTGTGTGGTATTCAAATATATTAAAAGAAATTGAAAAATGAAGTGCATGTATCAAATGATCCTGAGTTTGCTACTTTTTCTTAGCAAAAGACAGATTTTATAAATAAAGGGATGCCTGGTCACTGGCAGTCATTTTAAATGCCAGTTAAAAGCCCGCTTTCGAAGAACAATTGAATCTACGATTGAATCTTTATTGACTGATTCTATATTCACAAAGATGGCTATCCCCCATAAAAAATTCATCTCCTGACTTTACCAGTGTTCTGCCAAATTGATGCAAGGTGTCCGGAAAAGAATCCAGCCACATATCCCTGTTTATAAAAAGCCTTTTTTGTTTGAAAACAGCATCAGCAAGCTCCTGGTTCCTGGGAGGGCCACCATCATGTGAAGTAGCAAAGATTGAATCGGGAGCAGTCACAGAACAGATATAGGAATTAAAGTATTCGCCAATAATTCCAATATTGCCAAGTTGTTCAAATTCCGCCATAAATTCCGCTTTAGGTTTTAAAGTTGCCGGCCAAACATATTTGAGGTTATATAAAGTTCCAACTGCACCGGAGACTACCGTTAGCAATGCAAGACAGTTTACCAGCCACAACCTTTTTATTTCCCTGCTGTCGATATAAATCAACAAAGCCATCCCGAGTGAAATGTAATTGCATACGAAATAGCGCCGGGGAACATTATTTTCAAAAGCCCATTCTGAAAACATGAACAGTGCAAACATCATGCATGCGTCGGCAACAAAAAAACGAATCCAGAACCGGCTATATTCTGAATTGATTTCGCGCTTTCGCGAGATGGACAATACAAATAACAATAGCAAAAGCAGAATGATATATACACCGGTGAGTGGTTCACTTTTATCAAAAGTCAGCAGCTTGAATAGCGTACTTGCGAAAATGCCAAAAGCCTTCATCATATTGCCAATGGAGTTTATATCGGAATAGGTCACCTTTAGAGCTTCCGATTTCATAGCATTGATGATTACATATCCCAATAATATAGTTGCTATGAAAAAATAAAAATCCGGTTGCCTGAAAAACCGTTTTATATCATGCTGATAAGTCCTGTAATAGAAATATAAAACAGCCAGCAACGTCAATGAAAATAGGGCAAAATCGCAAACCCATACAGCAATAATCGATACCATCGCGAAAGCAGCCAGGATAAGCAGGTTCCCCGGATCACTGCCATTTAAATTTTTATCTTCTTTCAGCTTCAGCAGGTAACAACATACTCCGATAAGTGAATAATGGATTCCGAAAGCAATCTGTGTAATATCGATCAACCGCATTGGAGGGAAAAACCAGAAAACTGCTAATAGCAATTTCGAAAAGTTTTTCTTCAGTAAGGATGCAAAACAGCAATAACCTGCTATTAGCAACAGGTAATGCACAATGGATTCAGCAACCAGGGCCGGGATGTGAAATTGTTTTAGCAATATGCTACCTAATAACGGGATCAACGACCCCATCCGGTCCTGTCCCCATGGATACCAGTCGCGCGGGAGCTCAAAGGAATGGATCATCAGCACCGTGATGGCATTATCGGAATTGAGAACGCTGTAATAAAGCGACGAAAAGAAACGAAAGGAAAGAAGGATGATGCCTGTTATTATTCCGGCATAAATCCATTTAGTTTTTGTACCCTTCACGGGAGCAATGATACAATTCTGCTTCGTAAAAAAAAAGGAACGCGGATTTAGCGGATTTAGCGCCTGCCTGCCGTATACTCATGATAATTATTCTGGTGAAAAATTAAGTTCAATATAGGTAGAATAATTATAGAAGCCAGACAGCAGGCAGGGATTTACGCGGATAAAATCTTTCTAAAAACAAATCTGCGTTCCCCTTTATCTCATCTGAAAAACGGATCAAGATCCTTATCAAATCCTCTCCACTGTGCAATTTTAGATAATGCACCAATTAATGGTTCCTGGATAATACCCGGCAAACCCTGCAAATACGAATCGCTGTAGCCTAAAATCAAAAATAAATGCCAGGGATTTTTTGGGAATCCTTCTGCAGTAGACTGGCCGGTATTCATTAATCCATAAGCAGAACGTATTGTTTTTTCAAAGCTTCGTGCAGGAACTATTTTTACTATAAATGTGACTGGTTTTGATGAGGCGTTATAGAATTTATGCATCAAGCCTTTGGGTGCAATGGTATCCTCTCCACTTGTTAAAGGCACTGCTTTACCTTCCATGCCAATGGTTAAATCACCTTCCACCACATGAAATTTCTCAACAAATGCAGTATGATAATGCCAATCATTCCCTCCACCGGGTTCCAATACTACTTTTACTTCTTCGTATGCACCGTTGGTTTCCCTGCTGGTTTTTAAAAAAGTTACAGTGTAATGATCAATGGAGCTTAGTATCGTTCTATCGGTGCGCACACCTATAGTGCGATCCAGTTCCGGTAAAAAAGATCCAAATATTATTATTCCGGTGATTGAACAGGTGAGAATAAAAATTGGAAGCCCCAAAATGGTATAAGCCAATTTTGACCAGAGCGGGCGAATACCTTTTTTCCAAATACGGTATACGCCGATAGGGTAGCAGACAAAAAATAATAACGTTAAAATTAATCCTGAGTTTTTCTGAGCTTTCATAGTTCTTTAGTATTTCTAAAGCAAAACTATGCACCCGTTAATTTTAATAAAACAGGAAAATTAATGAACTGGATTAAAAGTGGGATGAGTTGAAAAGTTAGGTTGATGAGTTGAAGGAGGTACGGATTACAGATTCTTTATAAACGCGGAATCGGATGTACAGATTACAGATCGGTTTCGCTAAATTTTCACTTTTGAATTGTGCTAACATAATACGATCCCTCGCTCTGCTCGGGATGATAACACTGAATATAATAAGCGGGCGGGGGATGCGGAGTTTGTCAATTATTTCCCTGATGTTTACGTTACCGCATCCCCCGCCCGCCCGTTGCACACAATGAATCGTCATCCCGAGAGAAGCGAGGGATCGCATCAAATTAGCAATATGTTTTTTTTTGTTGGGTTTAAGAGTTGCGGGTTGTTGGGTGAGATATCCTGAGTGTTTTTCAATAATACTAAGTAATTTTCAATTCACCCGAGGCCACGTTAACCAGGTTAATCAGGGTTGTTGTGTTTGCTTTAATTTCTGAGAATTCCGGTTTTTTCTGCCGGCATCCGGTTTCAATTTTCAACGCAAGGTCACTTGCTTCACCCATTCCCATCATAACCCATTTTATTTTAAATCCATGAATCTGGGTTGCGATTTCCTTAAAATTATTTTCTGACAATGCCTTTTCAAGATTGATGATAAGCGCAGGTGCTGTGTCGAGAAAAATGCCAATATATTTATTCATCTTTAACTTATCTCCTTCACAGAAATTTTTAAGATAGGTCAGGTTAATTACTCCATTTGAGGAAATTATAGAAGTGTGCTTTTCGTGGGTGCTTAAGCTTTTACTTTTATAACGAATTTCTTTACCGGTAAGCTTACCAATCACAGAAATTAACTGGTTTGGTTTAAATGGCTTGATCACATAGTCGTTCATACCGGCCTGCCTGCATTTTTCCAGGTCGCTTCGTATAACACTTGCCGTGAGTGCTATTACAGGAATGTTATGATTTCGGACATTCGAATTTACATTTCGGATCTGGCGTGTGGCTTCATAGCCATCCATCAATGGCATCTGGATATCCATCAATACCAGATCAAAATCGTGAAGTGACAATTTTTCCAAAGCATCCTTACCATTCACCGCTTCCATAATGTTAACTTTTGACCGGGAATGTAATGTGTCGCGGGCTACAATCCGATTGTCCACATTGTCATCTGTAAGCAGAATTTTAAGGCCATCGAGTATACTCCCATCAATGTCATCTGATAATGTCCGCGCTGCTAATTTTTCAGGATCCCCTACGGGTAATTCAAGAGTAAATGAAAATGTTGACCCCACACCAACTTCACTTTCTACCTCCAGGTTTCCAGACATGAGCTCTATGAACTGCCTGCTGATGGTAAGTCCCAACCCGGTACCGCCATATTTTCGTGAGTCAGAAGTATGAGCCTGGTTGAAGCTTTCAAATACATCCTGTAGTTTGTCATTTGGTATTCCGATTCCGGTATCGATCACTGAAAATTTTGTTTTCCCGTCACTGACCTGTATAACTTCAATCATTACACTTCCCTTCTCAGTAAATTTAATTGCATTACCAGCCAGGTTTATCAGAACCTGAGTCAACCTCATGGGATCACCTGTTAAAACATCGGGTACATTATTGTCAATGGTGGTAATGAGCGAAATTTCTTTTTCATCAGCTTTATGAATCAATGTGAACCGGACTTGTTCAATCATATCACGAATTGAAAAATCGATCTCTTCCAGGTCAATTTTTCCTGCTTCTACTTTGGAGAGATCAAGAATGTCGTTTATGATATGCAATAAATTATCGGACGCCTTTTTCACAGATGTAAGGTAATTCCGTTGCTTTTCGTTAAGCGGAGAGTTTAATACCAGGTCCGTCATTCCCATGATGGCATTCATGGGTGTCCGGATTTCATGACTCATGTTCGCGAGAAATTGTTGCTTGAACTTTTCGGATTGCTCAGCACGGGTTTTGGCAATACTGAGTTCCCTGTTGGATTTACGTTTTTGCAAATAATAGTAAGAAATAATTCCAATGAATACCAGCAATACCGCAGCACCTGCGAATGAAATAACCGAAATAGTCTGTTGCCGTTTTAGCGCTTCTTCCTGTATCACGATTTCCTTCTCCTTCTCGCCGGCCCGGAAGCGGGCTTCCATTTCTTTTATAATTTCATTATTATTCGTCTTATAAATGGAATCGTTTATTGAAGAAGCTTCCAAAAGATATTTGTATGCCAAATGGAATTTGCCTTGTGATTCATAAAATGAAGCGACATCAGCATAAAACAAATTTAAAAAGTGCCGGGGTGATGTTCGTTCGAGGTTTTCACGTGCCAGCTCATAATATTTCATAGCGCTGTCCGGTTTTGTTTGATCCCGGAAAACTTTTGCAACCAAATGATAACCAATGCCGATCTCGCTTTCTCCATTTAACCGGATGGCTTCATTAATAGCTTTGCGCGCATAATACAAGGAACTGTCATATTCATGCTTTAAAAAAAATAATTCTGCAAGGTTAATTAACGGTTTATGTGGTTCACCAGTTCCAGTCTGGTAGAATAAATCAATAGACCTTTTGTAATAAACTTTAGCACTGTCATAACTCCCTATAGCCTGGTAATTCATTGCAATGTTATTGCTCCATGATGCAATGTTTACGGGATCGATGGTTGTTTCCAATGCCTTTTTATTATATGCGATGGCTTCGAGGGTATCGAGCTGATCAAAGTAAAAGACACCCAGCATACCATATACTCCACTAAGCATTTCCTTATCATGTAAAGTATCACGGGCATAATTTAATGCCTGCATCAATAACTGAAGTGTTGCTTGATAGTTACCTGCACGGGATTCCTGGTAAGAGAATCCCATTAATCCATCTATGTAACCAAAGCTGTCATTATTTATGCGTGATTCCTGCAAATAATCATTGAATAATTTCCTTGATTCGATTATACTGTCCGGAGTGTGTGTCAGGAACACGCGTATAATTTTAAGCTGGTTACTTAATTTAGGGTCTTTTTTTTGAATCAGTCTTTGTATTTGTTGTAAAGCTTCTTCTTTGTTTTTCGATGAATCGGCCATATAAAACATGGTCAGTTCCTGCAAACTCCTTCTTGTAGCTGAATCTCCGGCTGCTTGTAGAAAAGCTTTCTGAAGACTGTCCTCCTTTGCCTGTTGAGCACTGGCAAATTTGATTCCGGAAGCGATTAACAGAAGGAAAAAAAATGATATTAGTTTCAATAATATTCCGGAAGAATTTTCAGGATGATTAAAATTTGAAACGTGTTTTGAAATCATGCTTTCAAAGCTTAGGACAGGGATACTTCCAAAGCTATTAAAAAAAACCTATAGTTCTTATTACATAAAAAATACTCCTAAAGTGGGGGTACGGATTACACCCGCCTGCCGTCGGGCAGGGATTCATTAGATACGCGGAATCGGATGTACAGATTACAGCTAAGTTTTCATGAGAATTAATCTGTAATCTGTATATCCGATTCCGCCGGGATTAGGATCTGTAATCCGTACCCTCCAACAACTCATCAACTTTTTTTTCAACTCATCCCACTTTTAATCCAGTTCATTAATTTTCCTGTTTTAATAAAATAACCGGGTGCATAGTTTTGCTTTAGAAATACTAAAGAACTATGAAA
>JANWID010000159.1 GCA_025450095.1 Bacteroidia bacterium
ATAGTGTGGCTCAGACTTTTGATATTACCTGGGCAAATCGTTTTCAAACCGTATTAGACAGCGTGGTTACCGTTAATAATGTTAAGGGGGCATCGGTAGCGGTGCTTTCACCCGGGCAGGGAATTTGGAATGGCGTTAGTGGTATTTCATCTGCAGGAGTTCCTATAACTGCTGATATGCGTTTCGGTATTGCCAGCAATACAAAGTTATTTATCGCTACGATGATGACAAAGCTGCAGGAACAAGGTGTGCTGTCGCTCGATGATCATTTATACCAGTGGCTGCCGGCATATCCAAATATTGAGTCCACAGCAACTATCCGGCAGTTACTTTCTCATCAAAGTGGCATTAATGATTATTTGAACGATAATGCTAGTACATGGGCCGACTCTGTCTGGGCCGACACTTCCCGATTCTGGACACCACAGGAACTTCTTGCAACGGTAGGACCTCCGCTTTTTGCTCCCGGGCATGCATACTACTATTGCAATACCAATTATTTACTTTCAGCTATGATAATAGAAACAGCAACAGGAATGTCATGGGTTCAAAATCTGCATAATATCATTCTTAATCCTTTGAATATGGACAGTGCTTTTATAGGAGCCTTTGAAGCACCCAATGGACCGGTAGCTCATGAATGGTATGGTTCAACTGAAATAATCAGTACGCCCATGACTGCTGAATACAGCACTGCAACGGCTGCCGGGGCATTACTATCAACCTCCTCTGAAATGGTTCAATGGTACAGCGCTTTGTTCAACGGGGTAATCATTGCCGATTCTTCTTTACAAGAGATAACTGACTTTGATCCTACTACATTGTATGGACTTGGTTTGGCCGATGGGTCTTATAATTTACTTCACCCTTATTACTATCATTTTGGCAATTTGTTTGGATATAAATCGATGATGCTATATGATGTGCAGACTAAATCAGTAATTTGCCTTTTAACCAATGGTAGTGTAACTGACTTAAACCTGGTTATAAGTCCACTATTAGATGTTTTTTACAATGAATTTCCAAAACAACAAAATGATGCCGGCATTATTTCTATTGTAAACCCGGTTGCTAACAGCTGCAGTGCAACAGTAACACCGACTGTTGTACTCACAAATTTTGGCAGCAATACACTCACATCTATTACTATTAATTATCAAATTGACGCAGGAGCACCTATAATTTTTAACTGGTCAGGAAACCTTGGCTCAGGCAATACGGCTTCCGTTACACTTCCTTCGGTGAATACTGTTAATGGAACACATACGTTTAAAAGTTTTACCTCTTTTCCCAATGGCTCAATTGAAGGATACAATTATAATGATACCTCAGCGGGATCATTTATAGTGAATATTGCTGCCGCTCTTTCAGCGCCGATCAGCGAAAGCTTTGAAGGCCCTGTTTCCCCTCCCACGGGCTGGATAAAAAACCCTGATCTTATGTGGCATTGGGATCAAACATCAATTGCTCCATTCAACGGCAACTACTCTTCAGCAAACGGCAATTACATAGATCCAAACACAGGTGCAGTTTATGATATGGAGATGCCCATGATTAATATTTCCGGAATAACTACCCCGATGCTTGAGTTCCACTATGCTTATACTTTTTATCCCGGCTATTACGATTCTCTGCTGGTTTCAATTTCATCAGATTGTGGTGTAACATGGCAAAACCTTTTTTATAAAGGAGGTAATGCACTTAAAACAGCCCCTGCCACTGTAAATTCATTTTATCCGACGGTCAGCCAGTGGAAGCACGAAATAGTTTCACTCGCGGCCTATACAGGTGAAGTGTTAATTCGCTTTCGCAATATTAACGGGTATGGAAATAATCTTTTCATGGATGATATCAGCATTAATCAATCAACAGGCATTGATGCCATTGCATCAGTTGAAAAAGTCGTCAACGTTTATCCAAATCCAACTTCAGGCAACATAACCATTGAAGATTTGCCTATAAATAGCGAAATACAAATTTTAGATTTGACAGGCAAGATTTTATTAACTGAAAAAACCGGCAGCCCGGTTGTCAACCTTAGTTTGAATCAATTACCCGAAGGTGTATATATTTTAATGACACAAAATGGAATAAAGAAAATCATCAAAATATAATTAAAGATTCCGACAATTGAATCATTCGGCATAATCAAAATCTATTATTGGTATTAACCTGTAAACAAAAATAGTATGGACTACGGAAAACCAAAAAAGATTTTTATAGTTGATGATGATACAATGCTTACTGAAGCATTGCAGGATTATCTCACCCGCAAAACTCCGCACCTTGTTATTTCATTTCAAACAGGCGAAGAATGTTTAAAGCACTTATCCGAATCTCCGGATATAATTATACTTGATTTTTACCTGAACACAGTTCAGAAAGATGCAGCCAACGGAATGCAAATATTGCAAAGCATTAAAAAGTATTTTCCCGGAATACATGTCATCATGCTTTCAAGCCAGGAACGCTATGGTGTGGCAATGCAGGCACTGCAAAAAGGTGCCGAGCAATATTTGATAAAAGACAGAAATACTTTTAAGAAAATAACCAGGATGATCAATGAAATATCATAAAAGTCTCCCTTCCGCGTCTGTCGTGCTGTTTGTATTCCTGGTTTAATGATTTAATTTGTTTTCGAATACTAAGATATGTGCCGTGTTATTTTTTCCGCCATAACCAAAATTACCAATCAAGAACCAAAGTTAACCTTCGCTGTAGTAATAAAAAAGGTTTACTCTACCGTCACCTTTTCAGAATAAATCATCCCGAATTGATCATGAGCAACGAAAAAATACATTCCTTTATTAAATTTCGTTAAATCAAAAATAAATTCCGTTTGGAATGAGATCAGTTGTTTGCTGATGAGCTGACCCGTTGTATTGTAAATATCAAGAGAACTGAGGGGAGCTGTGCTGTGCAATGTAATTATTCCGGACGATGGATTTGGATACGCTATCAATCCGGATTGATTCAAGTCCGATAATTCATACAAGCCGGTAGTAGTGCCTTCTATTTTAACAACAAACGCATCGACAATATCGTATGTGCCCTGCGATGCATTGAACAAAGAATCTGTTCCAAATGAAATTCGGGGATCTTCAAATGCACCACATACATAAATATTGTTGACGGCATCAACATACACCGAAGGGGTTGAATTATTCTGATTACCAACATGAGTATGTCCACCTGTTCCATGTGCCCAAATAAAATCACCGGCACTATCCAATGCTGCAATAAATAATCCATTGCCCATTGAATCAGGGGTTAAAGAATAAACACCTGCACCCGGATCAAAATCGGTAGTGCCATTAAATGTTCCGGAAAAATAAATATTCGAATATCCATCAACTCCCAGAGATCCCGGATAGATGGTACCGCCATTGGTGTTGAGGCCTTTGGCAAAAATAAAATTACCACTATTATCTATTTTCCATATATAAGAAGTTGCGGTGCTTATATAATAGGTACCGGGACCCGGATCGAAATCTACCAAACCATCAATCTTACCTGTGCTATAAATATTTCCCGATGCGTCGATATCAATAGTTGCCGGTCGCTCATACCCTGATCCGAACATTCCCAACTGCACCACCCAATCCAGGGCTCCGGCAGGAGTTAATTTAAGAATATAAATATCTTCAGAGCTGAATGCAACACCCGAAATTAAGTTCGTAGTTCCTGGTCCCGGATCAAAGTCAGTAGTTCCCGAAAATGACCCGGTAACAAATATATTTCCGGAGGGATCGGTACCAATACCGTTCACCCAGGTGTAGATAGTCCCGGTCGTTTTTATTGCCCATACAAAATTACCAGCCGGATCCAGTTTAAGAACGAAAAGATCACGTGATGACCCTGCAGTCATACTATAAACTGCGGGCCCCGGATCAAAATCATAACTGTCTGTGAAAAATCCTCCGCAATAAATATTTCCTGCAGTATCAATAGTACTGTAACATTGCGGTGAGTTATTCACTCCACCGAAAACTTTTGCCCAAACAAAATTTCCATTATTATCCAACTTCAAAATAAAGTATCCAATAGGAGCAATGGAATTCAAAACCGTTGACCCTGTTCCCGGATCAAAATCAATGGACCCTGAAAACGGTCCAGTGACATATACATTTTGATTCTGATCAATATCTAAAGTATAAGGATAATTGTAAAAACCCTTTATCCATTGCTTCGCCCATAAAAAATCGCCGGACGCATTCATTTTGGTTAGAAAAAAAGAACCATCATTTGTCAAAGCAGTCATATTAAAAACTCCTGCTCCCGGATCGAAATCCACCATTCCATGAAAGAAGCCAACAGTGAAAACATTTCCGGAACTATCTACAATTACATCGCCAGCGCCATCCTTATCGGTTCCACCAAACCCTTTTGCCCACGACCAATTTGGAGATTGTCCATTCACTATAATGCAAGAGCACACTAATACCATTAAAAACAAAACAATTTTTTTCATGAAAGAATATAAAATAAACAGTAGTTAATAAAATGCAAGGCGGAAAGGTATGGAAAAGATAATCCTTTTACAAAAGTTGAATGACTGGAAAATGATTTGTCGAATTTCTTCTATATGTTTCGTGCAAAATCCAAATTGAAAAAACAGTTGGGGTTTCCAGGAAGCAATAGAAAGTTTCAGGAAACAAAATACATATCCACATCGCCTTTATTCTTGGCGCTGATCTTTCCCCTATGCTCACAGGTAAACTTATTTTTCACCAGATCATATGTACTTCCGCTGATATTAATTTTCCCGGGTTCGGAATTCTGTTCCATGCGTGCGGCCAGGTTCACGGTGTCACCCCAGATATCATAAGCAAATTTTTTGATGCCCACAATGCCCGCTACGACTGGGCCGGTGTTGATACCGATTCTGATTTCAAAAACTTCCTTACCATCAATTTTTCTTTGCTCCAGGTGCTTCTGCATAAATTGCTGTATTTCCATAGCTGCATTTACTACATCGGTTGCGTTTGTTGTATTAGCAACAGGTAAACCACCCGCACACATGTAAGAATCTCCAATGGTCTTTATTTTTTCGATGTTGTGTTTGCTGATAATATTGTCGAATGCTTTGAAGCAGTTGTGGATTTCTGCAACCAATTCCGATGGAGTAAGTTTTTCCGAAATCTGGGTGAACCCTTTGAAGTCGGTGAACATTACTGTTACATCATCAAATTGTTTTGCCTCAGCACTCCCCTTTTCTTTAAGTTCATTGGCAACTTCTGAGGGAAGGATATTGAGTAGCAAGTCATCTGATTTTTTCTTTTCTGACCGGAGCTCTGCTGTTCTCAGCATAACTTCTTCCTCAAGCTTTTCCTTTTGTGTTTCAAGAATTTTTTTCTTCTCCAACTCCTGTTCAAGTGTTTTCCTCGAAAGTAATTGTACCTGTTCAAGCTGCAAACCCAGATCCTTATTTACGCTTGCAAATCGCCACGCCTGGTATAACGACATGGAAACCGGAATGCAAATAATAGAAAGGGCAAGTAATAGCTCCCATATCTGTCCGCTCGTTGTGCTGTCATCGATATCAAAATTTCCCCCACTTAACAATGCCATCAAAAAAAGAGTAAGAATAAAAAGAGTAAAAAAAAGTATTCCGGAACCGATAATGCGTACTCCTTTAATACGCTTTATCATTCCGAAAATAATAGTGAATACCGCTTCAAAGGACACGGAGATTATAAGTCCACTCGTCAAAAATGCATATTCGGGTATTCCAAAGATCTGCATCAGGAAAGAAATAACTCCTGCTACAGAAATAAGAAGAATTCGCCAGTTTTTTTTAAAGAACAATTCCTTGACAAACCCTGAAAGTGAAATACAAGCTACAATTATAAGTGGATTCACTATGAAAATACTTTTAAGCCTGAACGATGGTACTGTACCAGAATATCCAATGAACCCGACGATAAACAGGAACCCGATACAAAACATAAAAATGCTAAAGAATAAATTTGAACGTTCTGCCTGGTGGTAGAAATAGAGGAAAAGATGGATAAGACACAACGCCAGAAAAATTCCTCCAAGCAACATCGTCATGAATGTAAGAACAGTGCTTCGTTGGTTTTTGATAAAGATATAATTGTCAGCTTTACCAATCATTAGTTCAAATCCTGCTCTCACTGATCCGTAAGTCTTGAAATTCTTCTCTGCATCATAATTCGCATAACGTACAGCAAGAACGTGCTCACCCGTTTCTTTAACCATGAAGATGAATGGAATTTCGCGGGGATCGTTATACACAGAGCTATCCGCACCGTTAATTGTTCCGTATGATTTAATCAGCTTTCCGTCAATATAAATTGCAGACGCACCGGCATGCGTTATTGTAATTGCAAGCGGCTTTCCAGTAACAGAACTGTCAGCAACAAAATGAAGGCGAAACCACCCTATGCCATTGAATGTTGTCTTTGCTGTGTCTGAGAATTCCATTGATGGCCTTACTACTTTCCAATGGTTGTCATTGTAAGTCAGCAAAGCCATTGCCGAATCATCGCCTTCACTGAATTTCCAGTTTTTGGTTATGTAGTTAGGATACCGGTCCAGGCTATCGCTGGTCAGCAGGTATTGCCCTGTCGACTTGCCTTCGCAAAAAGTTAATGCCAAACCAAGCAAAAGCAAAACATAAAGGGTTTTTTTCATAAACCTGTTGTATCCTCAAACTAATAGACTAAAGTAAAAAACAAATCGTTTCTTACTCAATATATTTATCTCTCAAATAGATTTTGAATATTTTTCTATGAAACCCTGTCTACAAAATTAAACTTCGCTAACGCTTCGTTCAACGAAGTTAACCTTCGCTAGCGCTATGGTTAACAAAGTACATATCTACTTCCCCTTTATTCTTGGCCTGGATTTTACCACGGTGTATACAGGTAAATTTATCTTTAATGAGTTGGTAGGTGCTTCCCGATATATTAACCTTTCCTGTTTCGCCATGCTGCTCCATACGGGCAGCCATATTAACAGCATCGCCCCAGATATCATAGGTAAATTTTTTCAACCCTACCACACCGGTCACAACAGGTCCCGTATGAATACCAATCCGAAATTCAAAAGCCGGAAGATTCTGGATTGTTTTTGTCATACCGAATCCTTTAATGAATTCAATCATATCGAGCGCAGCTGCAACTGTTTTAACGGCATGATTGACCACAGGTCGTGGAAGGCCACATGCACAAACGTATGCATCTCCCACAGTTTTAATTTTTTCCAATCCATGTTTTTCAACAATTTTATCAAAAGCGCGAAAACATTCGTCCAGTTGTGTCACAAGTTCATCGGCAGAAAGGTTTTCTGCTATCGCTGAAAATCCCTGTATATCGGCGAATAATACGGTTACCTCTTCATGTTTTCGGGCATATGATTTTCCAAATTGTTTCAATTCATTTGCAATTTCAAGAGGAAGAATGTTTAACAACAGATCTTCCGATCGCTTCCTTTCCAATTGTGCTTCTTTTGCCTGTGCTTCCGCCTTTTGTAAATCGAGGAACCGTGTATATGTCAGATTAAAAACATCTGCAAATCGTTTAATAATTTTTTTTGCTTCGTCTGGAAATTCAGTTTCACGAAATGCAAACAAGGTACCGGATTCAAACGGGGCAACAAAATAAAATTGTTTCATCGGTTGAATTTGCGCTCTTTCAATAATCGAATGTGCCTCGGGTAAATGGAAATTTGTTCTTCCTATCGCCTGGTAGTATTTAACGAGATCTTCTCCTTCCAAATCATATGAAAAATCCTCTTGTTTGATCCAGGCATCGTATGCACCCTGTAGCAACGGATGAATGTCCAATGATTCATCACCGAAAACCTGCACTTTCTTCCCGGGTTCCGAAATACCCGTAGTCCAGACATCCGCGGTGCGTCGCTCGCGACTGGGAATTCCTATCCCGCAACGGATCATTCCAAGATTTAATTTCTCCAGCTCATCAAAAACAACCGCTACCGCTCCAGCCAGATCTTCCCCCTTTTGCATGGCCAGTGCTTTCGATCGTACCCTTTCCAGCGCCGCTTCAATTTGCGATTCCCTCGCCTGCGTTTCCGCCTTTTGCAATTCGTTGTACCGCTTGTACGTCAAACTGATTACAGCCGTAAACCTGCGATAAATCTGAAGTTCATCTTCTGTTAGTTCTTTGTCAATCCAGGCATAAACGTCACCTTCGTTAAACATAAAATAATATCCATATTGAACATCATCAAATAAATAATCGGGGTAATTAATCTGCGGTTTCAAAACGTGGTAGTATTCTTTAATCTGGTCACCTTTTAGTACTGCATGATACTCTTTCTGTACCAGCCAGTTTTCATAGATATGATCCAGTATGGGATGGCCTGACATTTTAATTTGCCCGACAACTTCGATGGAGTTGCCTTGTTCTGTGGTGTTCATTGTAGTCAGTTCGGCCCTTCGTGTCTCTTTATCAATCAATGCCACCCCGCATCTTCTCGGGGTTGCGCTTAACAATTTCAATTCACGGTAAACAACACTTAATGTTTCCGCTAAGTCTTTTGAACTATGCATGCCCATTGCCTTTGCACGAACGCGTTCCAGTGCCGCCTCAATTTTTGCTTCGCGTGCCTGTGCTTCAACTTTTCGTAAATCGAGATATCGTCGTATCGTCAGATCCAATATGGTTTTGAATCTGTTTAGTATATCAATTTCTTTTCCGGTGGAGGGTTCGCTACTCCATACAAACAAAAATCCCTCTGTGAACGGGAGAAAACTGCCAAACTGTTTTTTATTGGTTGGAAATTTTTCATAAGGAACCGAAAGTCCTTCGGAAAGAATTTTATAATATGATTTTAGTAATTCGCCCTCCAGAACAGGAAAATAATTTTCCTTTTTCTGCCATGATTCATATTGTTTTTCAAAAACCGGATGACCAATAAATTCAAATTCACCTGTAAAAGACAGCGTGTTTTCATGATCAAAAGAAGTAGCAGGATAAAGTTTAGCTTTTCTGGAATCCTTTGTAAGCAGTACAAAACCGCTACGAATATGATTTATTCCCAGCTTATTTAACTCCGTGAACATAGTACCCGCTGCTTCCGTGAGGTCATTACTATTGTTCATTGCCATAGCCTGAATTCGTACTCTCTCCAACCCTGCTTCAATTTCCAATTCTCGTTTTTTTTGCTCCAGTTCTGCATTTGCATCATGCACAGCTTTAACAATATTTTTTTTCGCATCATCGTCCAATTCCTTTGATTGGGAAATAAAACTCAAAATATGTTCGAGATGCTGATTCATTACTTCTTATTTGAACAACTACGGGTTAGAGTCACTTGTGCTCATAAATTTACACAATAACAAGGTTTTCATCAAAAAGCAGGGTAAGATATTTGCCTTATCGGGTCCGGTTTCTTAATCAGCAAGGTTCCTGAGCCATTCCTGGCGAAACGTTTATACACTTAAGTTATGATTATACATAGATCGATTGAACTGCCAGTGCTATTTACAAAATATCAATGTTTCCGAAACATATTGATTTTCATACCTTTGTATTGGTATGATATATCGTATCTTTAAGGTAGAAATTTCATCATTTAAATGAACAACATTGTCAGAAAAACCACTAAAGCACTTAAGTATTTCGTGCTTTCAATTGGTGTTCTGTTTCTACTGTTGATTGTGATGATAAATCTCCCCTTTGTGCATGTATTAATTACCAACAAAGCAAATAGTTGGTTTAAGGAAAAGGGTATTCCTGTATCCGTAGGTTCCATTTCAATTTCACTAACTGGTAAATTGCAATTAAATGAAATTAAAATCATCCCGGGTAATAATGATACCATAATTTATGCAGGCGGTATAAATGCATCATTCCGGATGTTACCTCTTCTGTCAACTAAATTGATTGTTGAATATGTAAGCCTTGAAAATGGTGTAATTAATCTCGTAGCAGACAGCACTGGTGAGTTAAATCTATTATCAATGTTTTCTTCCTCTCCAAAAGATTCCAGTGTCGAAAAATCTCCCGGAAATTCCTGGGATGTCGAGGCAAAGCATGTGCTGCTGCATAATATACGGTTTCATTATAGTGATGCTTCAAAAGGAATCGAGCTTTATCAATCCTTGCAATCGGCAGAAATCAGTTTTGATAAATTTTCATTATTGAATAAAATAATCGAGGCAGGAACATTAACCATTCAAAAGGCAGATGGGTTTGTTTCTTTACTAACAACAACTGCCGAAAAGGAATCAACAGATTCACCTGTTCCACCCTGGAAATTTTCAGCTCGTGAAATTCAACTCACTGATGCAAGTTATGCGTATACTGATCAGGTAAATCAGCAAATGATTTCAGTTAGTTTGAAGAAATTAAACCTGGGGGTAGAGAAGTTATACCTGGCGGATCAGGAATTAATAGTTTCAAGGTTATCACTTAACGAACCATTGGTAAATTTCCGGTCATCAAAAGTTATGAATAATTTGTCAGATACATTAAATTCCCCGACTTCGTTTTCAATTAATAGTCCCTGGTCGATTTCCTGCAAAGTGTTGGAAATTAAAAATGGCGGTTTCGCGATGGACACAAGCCAGGATTCAGCAAATAGTTCTCTGGCGCAATGGGTGCCAATAAGAAATTTCAGTACCACTATAAAAGATGCAATTTACAGTCCGAACAAAACGGGATGTAAGATTGGTCAGTTATCCTGCTCACTCAATGATAAGGTGAAATTACATTCAGGCAATTTATTGGTAGAAGCAGATTCCTCATTGCGCGGAAAAATTTCACTTGACCTATTAGCCTCTCTTTCTAATCCGGATTTAAATACCCCGAATTACGATACGCTTGAAATTTTAGTGAATATTTCCGGTTCACCCAAATTCTTATCGTTTGAGAAAGTTGAAGTAATTGTGAATTCGAATGCAAAAGTAACTTGCACAGGATCCATCACCGATGTGTTGAAGATTCCCGAATCACCAGTTGCTATTTCATTTCAATCGAATTCCATTTCGAAAAAACAGGTAACCAATCTGCTTACATTCTTTGAACAGGAAATTAACTTACCGGAATTTAGTCCTTTCACTCTTTCGGGAGATGTTAAAAATACCGTACAGGAGCCAAAGTTTAATATTAAACTGAATAGTTCCTCAGCAAATCTGAACCTTGCCGGAAGCTATAATACGAAAAATAGTTACTGTGTATTAGATGCCGCATTTTCTGATGTTAATATGGCATCTCTTTTTAGTGGGGATTTGCCGGAAACGTTAACCGGTCAGTTAATATGGAAGGGTGCTCTTGCGGATATGTATAATCTCGACGGCGCAGGAGAATTACATATTGATAATGTAGTGTATAACGACATTCAATCAAATGATCTGAACATCGAATTTGTGGTTGTCGATAGTAAAAGTCAATTTACCATCATGGCGCTGGATTCCACCTTATCCTGCGACATGAATGGAGAATTCAACTGGGATAAGAATTCTTATCAAGGTCAGATTGATGGCATGTTTAGTATTAATGAAGGAGAAGCGGAATGGGTACCCGGCAATGTAGCTATCAGGAGTGAACTTAAAGGTTCATTTCTTTATTCTCCTCAAACAACTGATGCTTCCGTCGATTTGAATGATATAAACCTGAGGAAAGGTCAAACAAACATTCAGCACGATAGCCTGTCGTGGGATATGATGATGACCAATAATAATATGAAATTGGATTTTGAAAGCGAATTTCTCAATGCGGAATTCAATTGCCATGCATCTTTTGAATCTTTTATTTCCGGTATCAATAAAATTGGATTTGAAAATTTTCTTCACCTCGATACCACCGATTTTATTAATGCAGCAAATATTGTTGCCCTACCTGCTTTCGATTTATTGGTAAAAGCAAAATACGACTCCATTTATAATCTCTTCATTCCCGATTCTGTTTTTAATTTCAACAATGCCGAATTAAATATCAATAAAATTACGACCGAAGATAAAGTAACTTTAAAGCTTTCGATTGACAGCCTAAGGTATTTGGATTATAAATTTTATGGTGCCAGCATGTCAATGGTTGCCGATCAGAAAGTATTGAATGGAAAGCTGGATTTCGACAGCTTGAATGTAGATAGTATTTCAACCGGAATAACTCAGTTAAAGCTGGATATTATACCTGAAAAACTCACTGCCTCAGTGCTTATTAACGATACAAGCGGTACTCCTGTTTACAAGTTAGGCATGGATGCAATAAAGGAAAGTAAGAGAATCCTTTTCAGATCTACAGATCCCAGCTGGGTCCTTAATGCTTACACCTGGAACCTTTCATCACCTGAATTTTTAACATGGGAAATTCCTTCCGGCGATTTCGTCGCTTCAACTAAGATACAGCACGATCAAATGAGTATTGAACTAAATGGACGATCTTCAGATAGTTTGAAAATAGTATTGGAAAATGTACACATCAGTGAAATACTCTCTCAAAGGATTCTGCAAAACGCACCGGATGGAATATTAAACGCAACAATTGTATACAGTAATAAGGATGTGCATTTTGTCGGTTTCAATTTTGATATCAGGGACATAGAATACAAGGATATTATAATTGAACATCTTCTTGCCCATGGTTTCTTCAACATGGATTCATCGGGTATTATGAAGAGCAATTTAACGGCTCAACTCAATGATACTTCTTCACTAAAAATAACCATTACACCGGGCGACAGCCTGACACACCATGTATTTACTGTAAATTTTAATGCCCTTCCGGTAAAGCTGTTAGAGCCTTTTGCCAGTGAGTCAATTAATGATCTTGATGGAACGGCAAGCGGGAAGGTACGCATGTCGGGTGATATCACGCGACCTGATATAGACGGTCGCATAAAACTTAAGGACATTTCGGTAACTGTAGTACCACTTCACGCGTGGTTTACAATTCCGGATGACAAGATTGAAATCAAATCAAGCCAGGTATATTTCAAAAATTTCATAGTTCTCGATAGCTCTAAAAAAGAACTAAGTCTCAACGGAACATTGAATCTTGCAAATACTGAAAATATCACATCCGATCTGCAGGTTAATTTTAATGATTTCCAGATAATGAATACTACCGTAAAAGATAACCCTGACTTTTTTGGTGCGGTGATCGTAAATTCAGGTTTGCATATTACGGGTCCTATAACCAATCCAGCTGTCAAAGGAAGTATTAAATTACAGGAAGGTACCGATATCACATACCGTCAGATTAATGATGTGTCCGTTCAGGAAACACAGTCATATGTAACCTTTGCCAGTTTATCGAATGACAGTGCCGGACAGGCATCTTCATTTTCAGCAGTCAGAGAATTTTCGGGTATCCCTATTGTTCAGACCGCAATCGAGATAGATCCCAATAGCA
>JANWID010000160.1 GCA_025450095.1 Bacteroidia bacterium
AGTTGCCATTAATGAATGGCGGGGGCAATTCAGGACCAACTTTTATGTATATCTCTAAACAGGGTAGATTATAGAGGTCCTTTTAGTCGTTTGATACCACTCAATAGCCCACTAAAGTCCACGAAACCCCAACACCCAGCGACACATAGTTCAGGTCAACTGATTCTTTGACTGCTCCAATTGTTATGTCTCTTGTTAAAGCATGATAACGGAACCCCGGGACAATTTGCCAGCGTTTATTCAGCATAATGGAAAGGGCAGCTTCCACTTCCCAACCTAATCCATGACCGGTGTCGTCGATTATATCGCCATCATCATTTTCCGTTTCAATGTGGTTGAACACGCCACCAGCACTCAGGAGTATATTAAATTTTGATTCAGAACTCATAGGGTGAATAAACAGCAGGCCAAATCGGTACCCTGTTTCTTGAAAGTGATCCACTGAATTGTCGGAATTCTCAGGATTAAACGAATTCCTACCCCAACCGGCGTAGGCTGCCAGGCGCGGAATGAACCGATATGAAAACGAAACTTCAAATCCGCCACCATTTTTCAGATCTGTTGAGCCCAGATTTTTTACCGGATCATTGAAGCATGGCCTGAATGTTACGTTCAGTTGATCCTGCGCTTGCGCGAAATGTGCAAGCAACAGAGACATCGTTATCACGATGATAATAATGTTTGAGTATTTAGGCTTTCCCATATCGCTTTTATTTTGACAAGTGAAAGTAGAATTGGTTAGTTAAAATCGAAATGCGTTTTATCATACCGGAAAGTGATTTCCATCACGTTTTTGTCGTTTTTGCAATAATTAGTGAATTTGTCAAATACACAACGAAACTAGCAGAGCATCTGAACAAAGTTTTCTATTTTTATCTGAGTTGTTTTAGACTGAAGGCATCTTGGGTAATTAAAAGCAAATTATTTGAGTCATATGAATTTGAATGACATAAAAATCAGGACCGACATAAGACCAGGCGACCTTGGTTTTGTGATGTATCGTCATGGGAAATTGTATAGTGAGGAATACAACTATGGGATCGCATTTGAAACTTATGTAGGAGCCGGATTGTATGAGTTTTATAAAAGCTACAATCCCGAACTCGACAGGGCCTGGATATGTGAGCATGACAATCAGCTGGTAGGTTTCATTTTGCTTATGCACAGAGAGAACGAATCGGCGCAACTCCGTTATTTCTACCTGGAACCTCACATCAGGGGGATTGGCCTGGGCAATCAGCTCATGCAACTGTTTATGGATTTTCTTAACGATAAGGGCTACAAACATGCATTTTTATGGACAACGCACGAGTTAGTGAGTGCTGCTTTTCTCTATAAAAGATATGGTTTCACACTCTCTGATGAAAAGCAATCAACTGATTTTGGGAAACAATTAACGGAACAGCGGTATGATTGGGTGTCGGCACGGCACGGAGCAGGCAAATAGCTTAGAATTACTATCTTTGATAGAGAGGTAATTGCCGGATATGCCTTAGAAAATGAATAGTTCCAGGATAAAATTTGTAATCTTTTTCCTCATTTTTTCATTTGCTTATCTCTATTTCACCATCATGGTCCTGTATCAACCACCAGAGACTCTACTGGGATCTGAATCGCAGGGAGCCTGGAGATCGGTTGTATCCACCATTATGTCACCGATTAAGATTATTCTTGTAGGTCCCCTGGTGCCTTTTATTGAGTTTATGCACAAGGATCCCGATACACCACCCCCGTTTTTTCTGATTGGGTTTGCTTTCTACTGGACTATCCTGGCCCTGGTTCTTCATTTTCTGTTTAGTAAAGTAAAACATGTTAAATAGTTCTTATTAACAGGATTAAATTTGAAAAGTATTTTAATCGAACTGTCTACTAATTTCAAATTTATTTAATCATGAAAACAATACAATTAGGTAAAGCAGGTCCTAAAGTATCTGCCCTTGGACTGGGCACAATGGGCATGAGCGATATGTATGGAACCAAAGAGTCCCGTAATGATGCCGAAAGCATTAAAACTATACAGGCAGCATTGGATATGGGAATTAATTTCCTCGACACCGGTGATTATTATGCCGCTGGTCATAACGAACTGCTGATCCGTGAGGCATTGAAAGGCAGAAAGAATATACCTGTAATCAGTGTAAAATTCGGCGCCCTCCGTTCCCCGGCAGGTGAATGGCTGGGATTTGATACAAGACCTGAAGCTGTAAAAAATTTTGCATCTTATTCTCTTACTCGGTTGAATATTGAAGCTATTGATATCTATCAGCCGGGAAGAATTAATCCATCCATTCCGATTGAAGACACGGTTGGAGCAATCGCTGACTTAATCAAGCAAGGAAAAGTAAAGTATATTGGATTATCAGAAGCAAACCCTGAAATAATCAGAAAAGCTCATAAAGTCCATCCAATAACCGCAGTTGAGGTTGAATATTCATTAGCGTCGAGAGTGATTGAAAAAGATTTATTGGGAGTTTGCAGGGAACTTGGAATTGGTATTGTTGCGTATGGTGTCTTGAGCAGAGGATTGTTAACAGGTAAATTGAAGGGGAATTTCCCGGTTACTGACTTCAGGGCTCATGCACCACGATTTACGGGTGAAAATTTTGAAAAGAATAAAGCTAAAATTGCCCTGCTTGAAGAATTGGCTACGAAGAAGGGATGCACAGCTTCCCAACTGGCTTTATCCTGGGTATCACACCAGGGCGATGATATTCTCCCGCTATTTGGAACCACCAAAACAGAACGTTTGCAAGAAAATATTGATGCATTAAAAATATCATTAACACCAGCCGAATTGCAGGATATGAATACTGCATTTCCTGAAGGCGCTTTTGCGGGAACCAGATACGCTACCCCACAGATGGGTATGGTTGTTAATTAGATTATTCTACTTTTTCAAATATTAAAATAGCCCTGACATTTGAAAGGGCTATTTTTTTTGAACTTAACTACAAGTCAGGTTTTATCTGGAGCGATTTGATGACCACCATTCGGGGTCATAGTTACTGATTTCCTATAGCAAACCTCACAAGCTGATCATTATCATATTTCCTTGTGACATGCATCAGCTTAAATATCTCCCAATTGTATCAATTTTGTTTTACAAGAAGTTTAGAGTGTTGAGAACCTTATTGATTAACAAAAACAGAAATGATTAAGAACATCGGTCCGGTTGACGGAGTAGTAAGAATACTTGTCGCCATAATTTTTGCAGGGTTGTTTTTTACAAACCAGGTTTCAGGAATCGTTGCAGTCATACTGTTGATTCTTGCTGGGATATTCATGCTGACAAGTCTATCGAGGTTTTGCCCTGTTTATTACCTCATGTCTGGATTATCTGCAGTGAAAAAAGGAAGTTGAGTTGGAATTCATCATCAGGAATAAACTTACCTTAATTGGGATTTGTATTGGAATGATAGGTGGTTATCTATACTATTATTATGTAGGGTGTGAAAGCGACACTTGTGCTATCACCTCGAAACCATTGAACAGTGCTTTATACGGTGCCATTATGGGAGGATTATTATTTCGTTCATTCACAAAAACACTAAACTAACTATGCTTGATTCAATAAAAAAATTATTTAGTTTGGATAGAACATATTACTCGAAATTAGTAAATGACGGAGCCATTATCCTGGATGTTCGAAGCAAAGCCGAGTATGCAGGTGGTCATATAAATGGTTCAATCAATATTCCTGTTGACCAGTTGGAGCATAACTTCCACAAGTTTAAAAATAGAAATATGGCCATTATCACATGCTGTGCATCAGGAATGCGAAGTGCATCGGCAAAGAATATATTATCATCAAATGGTTTTACGAATGTTCACAACGGCGGAAGCTGGAAAAACCTGCAAAACAAAATATAAAAACATGGAAGCGCACTATTATAATGTCAACATAGACTGGAATGAGGAACGAAAGGGAGTCATGTGTTCACCGGAATTAAACAGGGAAACGAACAGTTGTATTGAAGTTGCAACCCCACCTGAATTTCCGAAAGGCATTCCGGGAATCTGGTCACCGGAACATTTGTTTACTGCCGCCGTGAGCAGTTGCCTGATGACAACATTCCTGGCGATCGCCGAAAACTCCAAATTGGCCTTTTATAACTTTAGTTGTAAATCAAAGGGAAAATTGGAGCTGGTTGATGGAAAGTATTTAATGACTGAAATTATTCTTGAGCCCACCGTTACAATTCCTGATATAAAAGACAAAGAGAAAGCAGAACGGGTATTGCAAAAATCGGAGGCAGCTTGCCTGATTTCAAATTCCGTACGATCAAAAATAACAATGAACCCAACCATTAAAGTAATCTGACTGAGTAGGTAAAATGAATGGGAAAAAATTATAAGAATTTGTTACATGGAAACTAATAAAGCAGGTTTCATGAGCACTGACCCTTTAACTTAGAATACTTATGGCTGTGCTGCCAATTAAGAATAGAAAAATCAATGAAGAATGGCATCTGCAAAACAAGATGCCGAAGAATCCGACTCTGGAGCAACGGATTAAATGGCATCTCGAACATGTAAAGAATTGTGGTTGTCGGAAGATTGAAGGAAAGCTTGCCGTTGAAATGAAAAAGCGGGGAATTAAATTCTGATAAATTTCCTTAAAACATTTATTTATTTTTTTGATTATGGTTTTTTTTGTTTCTGCCATATCATTTTGTCCATAATTTATAGGCGATTCGCAAATGCAACGAAACTGAAACACCTCTCTCAGGAATCACTGTATGTGCTTTTCATCCTGAGTTTAGTAAATTAGACTGAATAATCGTGTTCAATTAATTGTGTTGATCCTTCGTCATTTTTGCCAAAATCCTGGTAAGTGCGAAGGTATCCCTGTTGATTTACCTGTTAAAGAAATTCTTTTGAAAGTAACGAAAATCATAAAAACTTGCTTTTCTATATATAGCTTTGGATGCGAAACACAAAAAATCACTATATAGCCAATGTTGAAATGAACTTTCTTGACCTGGAGATCGGTTACCGAAAACATGTATTTGCATCAATTCTTTGCTTCGCTGTATTGCTGACCATGGGTAATTATATACCGGCTGTTGACGATGCCCGGGAACTGGTGCGAAAAGCTGATGAAAAGCTGCGCGGGAAAACCGCTTTTGTTGAAATGACCATCCAGACCATCAGGCCCTCATGGAACCGTGAGTTGAAGCTGAAATCGTGGTCCAAGGATACCCACTATTCACTCATTTTTATTTCAGCTCCAGCAAAGGAAAAAGGAGTGGTATTCCTGAAACGTAATAAGGAGATTTGGAATTGGGTTCCATCCATAGAACGGACTATCAAGCTACCTCCATCCATGATGACGCAATCGTGGATGGGAACTGATTTCAACAACGATGATCTTTTAAAGGAGTCATCGATGGTTGATGATTATACGCATACATTTGCCGGAGACTCGGTAATACAGGGCAGAAGCTGTCGCAAAATAAGGATGATACCAAAGCCAGACGCTGCGGTAGTGTGGGGAATGATTATCACCTGGATTGACAATGCCGATTACCTCCAGATGCGTGCTGAATTTTATGATGAAGAAGAGGTACTGGTTAACACCCTGCAAAGCTTTGACGTGAAAATGTTGGGTGGAAGGCTTTTGCCCTCAAGGATGGAAATGGTCCCTGCGGATAAAAAAGGACATAAGACCGTTATGATTTACGAATCCATCCAGTTTGACGCCCCAATAAAGGATGAATTCTTCACCCTGCAGAATATTAAGAATGTAAAATAATTCCTTCCCGGAAGGAACGAACCACCTTTCATTGCTACTACTGACAGATGCTTTTAAAACTGGCTTGGAGAAACATCTGGCGTAACCGGAGAAGGACCTACATCACCCTGGCCTCAGTGTTTTTTGCTGTTTTGTTATCGTCGGTATTGATGAGTATGAAAGAAGGTGTTTACGAGAAGCTTATTGAATCATTGGTGGTAAATTATATGGGTTATGCCCAGGTGCATGCCAAAGATTATTGGGAAGAAAAAACACTTGATTACAGCTTTGAGATGAATGAGGTCATTTCTGATGAAATACAACGCATGCCGGGTATATCTAATAGTCTGCATAGGGTAGAAGGTGTGGCACTGGCTGTATCATCAGAACACTCGCGGGTGGCCATGGTAACCGGAATCGATGTGGCGGGCGAAGCATCAGTCAATAGGCTAGATGAGCGTGTTTCTGAAGGATCTTACCTTCAGCCTGGCGACAACGCAGTGATGATCGGGAAAGGATTCGCCGAATACATGGAACTTGGAGTTCATGATACACTCGTGTTGATCGGGCAGGGCTATCATGGTGCGGCGGCGGCGGGTAAATTTTTTATAAAAGCGATCGTGGCGTTCGGTTCCCCTGAATTGAGCAAGCAGCTTGTAATTATGCCATTGCCCGAAGCGCAAAAGCTTTATGGAATGGAAGGCCTCATTAATAATCTCGTTTTATATTTTCACGATAATGAAAAATCGGGCAGAATTCTGAAAAAATTGAGCAGCAGCCTGGGAAATGAATTTGAAGTGATGTCGTGGGATGAAATGATGCCGGAAGTGAAAAATATGATCCGTACCGATCGTGCAGAAGGGTATGTATTCATGTTTATTCTTTATCTCGTGGCCTCATTCGGCATCCTGGGAACACTCCTGATGATGCTGTCGGAACGGACACGGGAATTCGGTGTACTTGTATCGGTAGGGATGAAAAGGATCAGGCTCGCCACAATGGTCTTCATGGAAGTCATCCTAATTTCACTGGCGGGAGCTCTGTTGGGAATCATCGCCGCGATACCCATATGCACTTATTTTCGTTTGAACCCTGTACAGCTCGGAGACGAGGTAAAAAAAATGACTGAGGAGTACGGACTCGAAGCTGTTATCCGTTTTTCTACTGATCCCGGGGTATTCTTCGGACAGGGATTAGTGGTCTTTTTTATTGCCTGCCTGATTTCCATATATCCCTTTGTCGTGATACTACGCTTAAATGCCGTACAGGCCCTACGAAAATGATGCTTGTAAAAATAGCCTGGCGAAATATCTGGAGAAACAAAACCAGGAGCCTTGTGGTCATGTCCGCACTGGCTACTGGTCTCTGGGCGGGTATTTTCGTCTCCGCCTTTGTAAACGGCATGATGCAGCAGAAGATCGACAGTGTGATACGGCTTGAAATGTCGCACTTCCAGTTTCATCAGAAAGAATTCCGTAACGAGTACCTCACCAATCAGTTCATGCCGGGAGGGCTTGCCATCCGCGATACCTTGCTTCGCGACCCGCGCGTAAGTGAAGTTGCCGCACGGACCGTAGGAATGGTGATGATGGGTACTGCACACCGTAACGGGGGAGTGAAGGTAACAGGCATATCACCTGGAGAGGAAAAAATAGTCACGCAGTTGAATGAAAAAATTGTCGAGGGGGATTACCTTGTTGGAGGTAAGATGAACCAGGCACTGATCAGCCGCGAAACTGCACGGAAATACGATGCAGGCCTTCGTTCCAAAATTGTGCTGACTTTCCAGGATGTTAACGGTGAAATTGTTTCTGCGGCATTCCGTGTTCGGGGAATTTACGATACAGGGAACAAGATGTATGATGCGGCAAATATTTTTGTCAGGCGCGATTACATGCAACAGCTCTGCGGAATCGGCAATGGTGTGCACGAACTTGCAGTATTGTTGAAAGATCATGACCAGGCCGAAAGCATGACACAGCAATACCAGAAAAGATATCCAGCTCTTGAAGTGCTTTCATGGATGGACCTGGCAAGCGGCATGAGGTATATGATCAGTGTTATGGGACGGTACACAGTTATCATAGTAGGTATCATCTTGCTGGCTCTGTTGCTGAGCATCTTAAATACCATGCTCATGTCAGTATTGGAACGGGTGCGAGAGTTGGGAATGCTGATGGCTATTGGCATGAACAGGAGATCCGTTTTCATTATGATACTCCTGGAAACACTTTTCCTTTCACTAGCTGGCGGGCCTGTTGGATTACTGCTCGCTTGGTCGTCGATAACATATTTCGGTAACGCGGGCATCAACCTGGGAAGTGCCGCCTACGGAGACCTTGGTTTTTCAAATATTATTTTCCCTGAATTGGCTACCGGTGAATACCTAAAAGTGGCCGCCATGGTTATTGGCATGGCTTTGCTCGCGGCAATATACCCAGCGCGAAAAGCCCTTCAGTTA
>JANWID010000161.1 GCA_025450095.1 Bacteroidia bacterium
AGGTTTGGGAATCATACACAGAGAACAAACACAACCACCCAATTGGTATTCTGAATTTGATTCTGAATACAAGGAAAAATCAGTGATAAACGAAAGACTATTAGGAATCAGTATCAGATTTTGAAATGCGCACCAACCCGGGATTTGAATTCGCAGTTCTGTTTTCAGCGGATTCCTCACTACTTTCATGAGAAGTTGGTCACTGGTCACTGGTCACTATTCCCCACGAAGCAATATTGTACAAGTTATCCTGCAAAGCCAATTACCTTAATTCAACAATCAAAATTCACCATTCAACATTATTTTCCTTAATTTGCCCATGAGCATCTTGAGTCCAGGCCTTTTTCTTATTATTCTTTGCATCATCTTTTCCTGCCTCGCCTATTTCTTCTACAAAAAAAGAAACACAACACTTTCCCTTTTATTAATCCTCCTCACCGGCCTTGTCCTTCGTCTCTATGTTTCGTCTGATCATTACCTCCACACCTGGGATGAACGCTACCATGCGTTGGTGGCGAAAAATCTGTTAAAGCATCCGCTCAAACCTACGTTGTACGATCAACCATTGTTGCCTTACGATGTGGAGAACTGGGTTGCCAACCATGTCTGGCTCGATAAAGGTCCCATTCCTCTGTGGACCATGGCGCTTTCATTAAATATGTTTGGACTCAATGAATGGGCTTTACGCATTCCTTCGTTGCTGATATCACTCATGGCAGTTTTTCTAACATTCCGACTGGGTAAATTGCTATTTGATGAACGAACAGGATTGCTCGCCGCATTCCTTCATTCCATTCATGGTTTGCTGATTGAAGTGGCAGGAGGGAGGGTGTCGTCGGATCATGTGGAAACGATGTTTTGTTTTTTCACTGAGCTGTCGTTGCTGATTGCCTTCACCGCAGTTATTAAAAATAAGGGAATACTTTATTCCATTGCCATCGGTCTATTCACCGGACTTGCCGTGCTCTGTAAATGGACCCCGGCATTGATGGTCTTTCCTGTTTGTATTGCCGCAGAATGGATTTCTCAAAGAATGACGTCAAAGGAAATTATTTTAAATTTATTCATCTCCCTTGTTGCTTGTGCAATTGTTGTTGCACCCTGGTTGATCTACATCAAGCAAAATTTCCCTGCCGAGGCTGCATATGTATTTCAAAAGTTCACCGGTGCTTATGTTGAGCCCCTTGAAAAACATACCGGTCCCTGGTATTACTATTTCCAAAACACGGGAATGGTGTTCGGAGAGTTGGTGTGGATTGCCATCATCGCTGCTGTGTATTTTTTATTTAAAGGAAAAGCTGATTGGAGAACAAGTGTACTGCTGCTCTGGTGGTTTTTACCTTTTGCCGTATTTTCATTTGCCGAAACAAAACGACATACATACTTGCTCATTACAGCCCCGGCGCTCTTCCTGATTACAGTAAATTCCTGCATACAACTTGCAGAAATAGTGAAGCAGAGAAAATGGGTTCGTGTACTATTGTTTCTCGCTCTCTTCGGTTTGCCAGTCCGTTATTGCATCGAACGGACAAAACCCTTCGCCAAGCTGGATCGCAATCCGCAGTGGGCGCAGGATCTAAAAGCCATGCGAGGAAATTATCCTCCCAATACAGTTTTCGTAAATCATCCGCATCCGGTAGAAGGGATGTTTTACACAGATTATATTTTTTACGGACACATTCCTGGAGAAGATGAATTAACACGACTCCGGAAATCGGGTTATGAAGTGAAGGTGGTTGAATGAACCAAATTCAAAGTTGAATGTTTCCGCCGTACGGCGGATGAATATTGAATTAAAAAAGTAATCTAATTTCAACTCAATCTATCTCTCCTCCTCATTTAATTCAACATTTAAAATTCACCATTCAACATTCAACTCGGGGAGCTTCGCCCCCCGCCCCAGAATCAAATTAAGAAAAAATCCTCAAACTACCAAGTTATAAACGCTTAGTTATTCACAGTGAAAATACCCTGTTTCGTTCCCTAAATCAAAAGTGTATTTCCCTCGATGAAAACGAATGGTCACTCAGCCGGTATTGGAAAATTCGTCGCAATTAGTTAACTTGAAATCGGGGCGGGAAACGTAGTTTCCCCCAAACTGAATGTTGAATTCAGGTGGATGGGAAAAAAAGTATAGACAATAATTTTCTTGAATGACATTTGTTATTAGTAAAATATGAATGCAATTAGCGGTTTTCCTCTTGGGATAGATTACAGAGTTACAAAGGATTACAGTATTCAGAAAAATTGGGAGGACTTCAATAGATAACAATTACGTAATTTTGCCATGGAGAAAAAAATGAGTGTTTACAATTTGCATTCGTTGAACAGCTTTACTTTTGAATAAATGTTAAGATTATATAAACTAATTTGTTGTTTAATTTTCAGTTGCACAATAAGTAGTTCATTTTCACAAGTGCCGGCATCATGGCGCATTGGAAGATTTTCAGGTGTAACATTTTCACCTACTACTACACCATTTTTATATGGTGATACAATATTTTACACCAATGCTAACTCTACGATGTGGGATCAAAATGGAAAGATTATATTCTTTTCAAATGGAATTCAAGTCTGGGATAGCAGTTTTAATCAATTACCGAATGGCAATTTGTTTTCCACTTTGCCCGTCAGTTCGCAGTTTTACGGATCACATATTTATAATTCATCATTGATTATTTCGCGCCCAGGGTATCCAGATCAGTATTTAATTTTTCATGAAAATGATTCCTTAACAGGGAACCCACAGTTCCAAGCAAACGTGAGTCTTTTTTACAGTATTATTGATAGATCAATTAACAATGGAATGGGAGATGTCACCAATACTAAAAATGTCTTTCTTGAAGATAGTTTATGGATTGGTAACATTGCTGCTGTCAAACATGGCAATGGGCGTGATTACTGGGTTATTGCTGGGAAATATAAGACGGACTTGATATATACCTGGTTGGTGCAACCCGACACTATTTTAGGACCATTTCAACAACATAGAGGAATCAGTTGGACATCTGGGGCAATAGGTATATGGCAAACCAATTTTTCAGAGGATGGCGAACGATTTGCCATTACTTATCAGGATATTATTGCTAGCCAGCGAAGATTATTGCTTCAACGATTTGACCGATGTTCTGGCCTCTTTTATGATTCATTGTTGATTAATATTACAAACAATGACACGCTTTGGACATATTCCGGCTTATATGGATGCGGATTTTCACCATCAAGCAGGTATTTATATACGGGATCTGCTACATACTTATACCAATTTGATTTACAATCATCGAATATTCCCGCTTCCATGATCCAAGTAGGAGTTCATGACCATGCAACAATTCCGTTTAGTTCTGGTTTTAATTGGCAGAAATTGGCTCCAGATGGAAGAATATATATTGCGACGGGGAATGGTAATTATGCCTTAGGAGCAATTCATTTTCCTGACAGTTCCGGTATATCTTGCCAAGTTGAACTACGCTATCTCAATTATTACACACAATTTGGAGTGTCTGATAATAGTATTACTATGTTACCGAATTATCCCAACTATAATTTAGGTTCACTCAGTGGCAGTCTGTGTGATACCTTGGTAAGTATTAATGATCCGGGTCATCACGATTTTTCATTCAACATTTCACCGAACCCAGCAGAACTTTACACTTCTATATCCTATGTATTGCCACAAGGAGAAAAAGGTACAGTTGAAATATTTGACATAACCGGTAAACAGGCTTATTGGATGCACTTGCCTCAATGGAGCACCATGCAAAATGTATCTACGGAATATTTAGCTCCTGGTGTCTATTGGTGCCGGATTAGGTCGGGAGGTAACCAAAAGTTTCAAAAGCTGGTAGTGGTCAAATAAAACCTTTTTGCAGCAAATTCTTTCTTTGCCTGGCTTATCTAAATAACTCGATACTTACTCAACATTTATTTTCTCCGCCACCTGGTAATGATTCCTATCCACCGAATTCCTGGCAATCAATTCTCCTAAAAATCCCGCTACAAAAAGTTGGGTTCCCAGGATCATGGCCAGTAGTCCGAAGTAGAAAAGCGGTCGGTCGGTCATGTTGTAAATGTTGTAGGCGAATTTATCGACGGCCAATTTTACTGCTACTCCAAATCCGACAATAAACGAGAGTGTGCCGAGGAGTCCGAAAAGGTGCATCGGCTTTTTGCCGAAACGGGAAACAAAGTTTATGCTGAGCAAATCGAGGAAACCGTTTACAAAACGTTCCCAGCCGAACTTGGTTTTTCCATACTTGCGGGCGCGGTGTTCCACCACTTTTTCGCTGATGCGTGTGAAGCCGGCCCATTTGGCGATTACAGGAATGTACCGGTGCATTTCGCCGTATACCTCAATGCCTTTGACTACTTCGTGCCTGTACGCTTTGAGTCCGCAATTAAAGTCGTGCAAATTCTTGATTCCACTCATGCGGCGGGTAGCCCAATTGAAAAGTTTGGTAGGGATGGTCTTCGAAATGGGATCATGCCGTTTTTTCTTCCAGCCGCTCACCAGGTCGTTACCCTCTCTTATCATCTGGTACAGACCTGGAATTTCATCCGGACTATCCTGCAGGTCGGCATCCATGGTAATGACTACCTCTCCTTTGGCAGCTGCAAATCCGCTGTTCAGCGCCGCACTCTTGCCATAGTTTCTCCTGAACCGGATGCCACGTATATGCTGGTTGCTTGTTGAAATAGCACGAATGGTATTCCACGATCCATCGATGCTTCCGTCATCCACCAAAATCACTTCGTAACTCAATTTAGAAGCCTGGCAAACCCGCGCTATCCAGTCGCACAGTTCCGGCAACGATTCTGCTTCGTTGAGGAGAGGAATAACTACCGATACCTGGAAGGGATAATTCACAATGAAATTTTAGTTAAGCCCAAAAATACACTTTGAATGTTGAATAGTGAATTTTGAATGGTGGATTAGGTAATCAAGCTAATCCCAATCCATTTAAGCATTCACTCATTTATCATTCAATCATTCAATCATTATCCATTAATCATTCAATTCATCATTCATCATTATTCATTCCTCATTAATTGCAGCAAACATCATACATCCCTCTTCATAATCGCCGCTGCCACCAATGAAACAACCACTCCCCATAGCAACTTATTAAACGCTTCACTCATGGTCAGCGATTCCATAGTGGCCATATCGATGCTTTCCATGGCTTTATCCACCAGCGACTGTGAAAGGATTTTTTTGCCTTCTTCCATGCTCAGTTCCGCCTGGATTTTGTAGGTGTTCAGAATGCCGTGATCGAATATTTTTCCAAAGAGGTAAAATCCAAGTCCGAATAGGAGGGAAGCGAAGAACGTAGTGACCATACCTGCTTTGAACGCTTGTCCGAAGCTGATTATTCCGCCAAAGATTTTATCGCGCTGGTGGCGGATGGCTAAAATCACAAATACCACCGGTATCCATATGTTCAGGAGTGTGATTGCTCCGAAAATATTGAAGCCTGCCAAATGCACCGTCATGTAAAATACAAATACGGCAAGTCCGCTCAATGAACCGTAGTACAGCCCCGCCCGAATCGATGACGTTTCACTCATGCCGCAAATGTATGGGAAAAATATGGCCAGAAGACAGTAGCATAAGTGCTAGCATTCACATACTGCTGGCCAGTTGCTAGTGACCGGTGACCAGTGACCGGTGACCGAT
>JANWID010000162.1 GCA_025450095.1 Bacteroidia bacterium
ATGCTATGCAAGTCATGGCATGGGTGGCGAACTAACATGGACATGCTTACCAGGCGGTCAGTTTATTTTCGAATCTAAGTTTTATCGTGATTGTAATGGTATACCCGGCCCTGCATATATGTCGATGTATACAACTGTACCCGGTATTCCAACAATTCAACTAAACCTTTTTTCGCAAACTGATATCAGTCCAAATGGATTTACTGCAAATGGAGATACTTCCTGTCCCAATTGTATCCAGGGAAATGCATCTGTTCCAATACCAGGTCTTGTGGAGGAATTCTCATACAGATCAGCTCCAATAAACCTGCCGGGCATGCCTCCTGCAGCCGGATGGGAATTTTATTGGGGTGAATGTTGTCGAAGCATTTCAATAGCTAATATCATCGGCTCAAGTAGTACTGGATTCCGTGTTCGCGCAATCATGTATCCGTTTAATATCACGCAGCCATGTTTCGATTCCTCGCCTTATTTTGCTGAAAAACCTGCTACGATTTTCTGCACCGGCTCCGAAGTTAAATTCAATGCAAGTGCAATTGATCCGGAACAAGATTCACTGGTTTATAGTTGGGGAGATCCACTAACCGAATTTGGTGTAATTATACCGTTTGCTCCCGGATACAGTGTAAACAGTCAGCTTCCATCACCAGTACAAAACCCGCTGAATGTCGCGGCAGCTTTGAATCCTGCTACCGGTGAAGTCATTTTAGTTTCGTTTACAGGAGGATTTTTTGTTATTGTAATAAAAGTTGCCGCATACAAATGCGGAATAAAGGTTGCTGAAATTTTCAGGGAGATAAATGTCAGGTTAACCAACACGTGCTCACCAGTTTATGGAGGAGTAATGAATTCTCCACCCACCATGTCAGCTCCTTTCATCGATACCGGAACAGGACTTCAAACTTCGTATACAGATACCGTTATTTTCGGTGACACCGTTAGTTTTAGTTTAGACCTCACAGATTTTGATTTTTTCACTAATTCCAGTGGTCAGTACATAACCGTGTCGGGGTCAGGTTTGCAATTCGGATTAAATTTTACCGATCCTGATTCCGGGTGTGCTCTTCCTCCATGTGCAACAATTGCAAATGGACTACCACAATCAATCCTGCTTGCCGGACAAATCAACTTCAACTGGGTCACTACATGTGATCATGTTTCCGGAGTGAACCCCCAATGTGGAGGTTCCTCAACTTATTATTTCACTATTCATGCGCATGATAATTATTGTCCTGCCAATGGATCAACAATAGCTACTATATCGATCACAGTAATTGGATCGCCATCTGTTATTACCGCAACCGGTCCTTCAACAATTTGCGAAGGAGATACCGTCATGCTTACCGCTTCGGGAGCACAAACATACATCTGGAATACGGGACAAACAGGTGATACCATTTTTGTAACCCAGCCCGGATATTATTCTGTTTTAAGTTCAAACCCGGTGTTATGTGCATCGGTGTCCATTCCAACCGGAACTCTGAATGTAACTGCATCTGCAGCGCTAGACACCATATGTTATAACTGGCCACCCGTTCCACTAACAGGAAATCCACCTGGCGGAACATGGACTGGCTATGGAATTTCCGGACAACAATTCAACCCCGCTTTAACAGGGGCTGGTGTATTTGAATTGGTTTACCAGTTAACCGATGCTGCAGGATGCATGGGAAGCGATACGGTACAAATGACTGTGAATCTTTGTACGGGTATGTCAGAATTAAATGCTTCGTCAACAGTCTTGATTTATCCCAACCCAGCTACCGAAAATTCCTTTCTGCAATTGAACGGATGGAAAAATGAAAATATATCTATTGGAATTTATAATGTATTTGGTCAATTCATTGGTGAAATTTTTAATGGAAATCCCGATCAGGAAATTTGGGAAGTACCTATTAACACATCACTACTCAGCAAAGGAATTTATCTTGTGAAAATTCATGGTACTTTGAATTCGCAAATTGTTTTGTTGAAGAATTGAATACTAGACACTTTTTTATAATTTTAGATAATATGGAAATTCCGGCCAAACTGACCCCACTTTTCCGGAGCAAATTGACCCCCAATAAAGATTGATCTTAATAACTTGAAAATTAAATTAGCCAGTATGCAAAAACAGATCTTGTTTACCCTAAAAATGGAGGCTGAAAATGAGGGGTCAATTTAAAGCGGAATCAGGGGGTCAATTTGAACGGAATTTCCATCTTTACAACAGAAATAACAGAATTAAAACAGCTTGTAAAGTTTAGCATAAACGATGGAAACTATATTTATAGGATATCTTCAAATGGTGAAATTTTAAATAATGGGCAAGTAGTAATTCTTAACTAAAAGATTTAATAAGAAAATCCTTGGCTAACAAGTTTTTTCCCCACCTTGACACTTGACAGCTTTTAAAGGGAACGTATAGATAAGCCCACTCCCCATTTTGGAAATGTCCATTCCTTTTCAAAATACCCCCCCGGCTCCTTGATTTAATTTTTTGAAGTAGTTAGCATTTATAAACTGAAATGCTAAAATCAAGATTCAAAAAGGAGTAAATAGCCACTTTGTTTTAACCATTGTTTGAACCAAAAAAATAAAGCCTTCCAGAATTAACTGTAAGGCTTTGATTTTAAGTGTGGGAGCAACAGGGTTCGAACCTGTGACCCTCTGCTTGTAAGGCAGATGCTCTGAACCAGCTGAGCTATGCTCCCAATTTTTAAAGGACTGCAAAGATATGCAGGATTTTAATATTTGCAAGAAAGGAAATTCTGATAATGTAATATACTGTAAATCAAATAGAACAAAGATTCTGGAAGTGATATTTCATTTAATGAACACATTGACAGAACGCGTTTCAGATACTTATCTTTGAAACCTGTCTTTATTCAATCTGTTGACCTGATACTGATGAATTCAAAATACACCTTATTGCTGTTCAGATTTATACTATTTACATGTCTTTTTCCTTTTACAATGCTTCAGGCCCAGGAAATCGGCCCCGAACACTACGATGAAGACGGCAACCTGATGGTTAAACAAACCGGTTTTTTTACTGGCATATATATAGGCAGCTATTGGCCCAGTGATCATGTGGCGCAGCTATACGACGGATTTGGTTTCGATTACGATGAGAATAAGCTCACTTTCGAAGACAGCTGGATGTATGAAAAAATATACCGGCAGTACGGAGGTGGTTACGGTCAGCCGGATTATATTTCCGAAGCGCTCGGCGTTCAACCCGGTGAATGGTTTTTCGATGAATCGGATATGCCTCAAAACATGGTTTATAAAACTTCATGGCTGGTTGGCTTTTCAGGAAGGTACACGCTCGATCGTAAAAACGCGATCCTGTTCAATATAAACGGCGCCATTCTCAAAGCGGTAGGTAATTTTACAATTACCACCCGGCCGCCTCCCAATTCCACACAAGTGAATAACAGTATCCGAACATACGAAATTGCAGGTACGGAACAACGGCTTCTTTTCGAGGCAGGATACCAGCACCTGTTCGGTGCGGAATACCGTGCATTTAATTTTTTCATGGAAGGAGGTCTGCATGCAACACTCGCCAAATTCGAAGACAACGAGATCCAGATCGAATACCTTCGTATCAATCTCTTCGACTCGATAGATCCGTACACCGGTGTTAGCTATTACAATGTTTCGCGACCTGTTGGATTGGGATTCGGCGCTTTCGCCGGTGCAGGTTTCAATATCGATACGCAAAGCAAATGGTCGCTGCAGATTCTCTATAACCTGTTGCTCGAAAATGTCCGCATCGGTTATGATCAGCAAATACAGGTGGGACAATCTGTCGGCCTGCGGGCTTATTATACATTATTCAAAAACTGATTAACCCGGTTCTTTTTCGTTATTATTTCACATGTCCGCACAACGTTCTGTACATATACCCTATAACATGAAGCTCCGGCCTTACCACAAAGTGGTAGCCGAAAGAGCCATCCGGTTGCTTCCGCAAAATGGATCTGTACTTGAAATAGGTTGTGGTGTGGGAATCACCCTGGCAATTATACGCAAGCATCGCCCTGATGTAAAAATTGTTGCTGCCGATATTGATACGGAATGCCTGAAGATATCTTCGGAACGTGTACCTGATTTACAACAGGTGAAAATTCATGAATCGAATTCATTTACTGAAATAGGTCGTGGGTATGATATGATCATTGCATCTCATGTTGTGGAACACCTGAAAAATCCGTACGAGTCGATGCAACAATTTATTGAAATGTTATTACCGGGAGGATATCTTGTAGTTGCTGTTCCCAACCCGGTTCGTCCAAACATTTTCTTCGGCAATATCCTGAAAAAAGATTACGTAAACCGTGGACATGTTTACGCATGGGATCGATCACATTGGATTAATTTCCTGGAGCGGATACTAAAATTAAATGTGATCGAATACCCGGTGGATTTCATTCCGGTATTTCCCTTTTCTAAATTTACTGCACAACCCTGGGCCCGCAACCTGCAGATGGCTTTTGCAAAATTGATACCCTGGTGGTCGTTTTCGAATATGGCCGTTATCCGTAAAACATAAAAATAAAACCATGAGCGAAAAATTCACAGCTTCCCTGCAAAGCGGGCAACACGCATTTCTGAAATCCCTGGAAGGAAATTATAAAGGTGTTACTAAAGTTTGGTTCGAACCCGGTGTATTGGGAGATGAGTCTCCATGTTCCGGTACACTCCGTTCAGTTTTGGGTAACCGGTTCCTGATGCATGAATATTCCGGTATGCTCCAGGGCAACCCGGTAGAAGGCATGGCAATATTTGGCAGTTCCCTTGGGGAAGATAAGCTTCAGACCGCCTGGATCGACAGCTTTCATAACGGAACTGCCATTATGTTTTCGGAAAATAACGAAACCGGGAACGGGTATTCGGTGTTAGGTCATTATGGCCAGGAACCCCGTTGGGGCTGGCGCACCGTCATTCAAAAAGAGAATGATAAAGTTATCATTACGATGTATAATATTGCACCTGGAGGGAATGATGAAAAAGCGGTTGAAACCGTGTATGAAAAAAACTGAGATTTATATCCCGGAATCGGTTACCAGCAGAACCAATAACTTTATGAAAACAGCCGGCACGGCATTATTACTTTGTCTCTTTTTCCTTTTCAATACCCGGAATTGCAATGCACAAAATGCATTGTCATCCCCTGACAAAATTGATGAATCCGGTTTTGGCTATTCCAAAGTAATCGGGCAGGATGAAGATGGTTATTTCCTGTTGTTAAGCAATCTGACATTAAATAGCGAAAGCGATCGCGTCGGATTTAAGAACCGAAAATATAAGGTTGCTCGATATAATAACCAGCTGGTAAGGCAATGGTCCAAAACCGTGGATCCTCCGGATAATTCATTTATTGATGCGGTTACATTTTTTAACGGAAACGTAATGATTGTTACATCGCAATTTCTCAAACAGGAGCAATCTGTACGATGTGAACTCACAACGATCAATAAATCCGGAACGTTTCTGCGACATGAACATTCTGCGACATTGTTTCACCCGGTTACTGCGGATTATGAAAAGGCAAAAGTTATTTTTTCAATAAACCGCCAGCAATTTGCTGTTTTACTCAGGGAATATACAAACGACACCAGTCAGACGATCTTTACCGTGGTTAAGGACACCGCACTACAACAGGTAACACTGAAATCGGTGACTGTTCCATTCTCTGAGAAAAAATTCGGTTTTACCGGATACGCATTATCCGTGAATGGTGATCTGGCCATCATGGGATATCATGCCGAAAAAGTTAAATCACTTTCATCCAAAAGAAAAATCGAATACTACGTTTATGCCTCAGGTGTTCAGGAATCAACTTTCCGTGAATACCGGCTTCCCTCCGATAAAAATATCGGTGCTATCGGACTGGCATTCGATAATTTCAACAGGAAGCTCGTTCTCTCCGGTTTTTATTTTGAAAGAGAATCAAAAAATGGTGCAGGAATATTTTATGCAACTCTTGATATCACTTTAAATGATGAAATAAAAATCAATACCAAAAATTTTGAAAGCCCCACCGGATCCAGTATCGTCCGCGAACGCAGCCTTTCGTCCGGGAGTGGTATGATGGATTATCCGATTGAACGAATTGTAATCCGCAATGATGGCGGAGCCATTATTGTAGCGGAAGCGGCATATACCACGGAATATTCTTTTTATGATTCCTTCAGCCAGTCGTTCACACAACGTACGGAATATCATTTTGAAAATGTCGTTGTCATTTCTGTGAACAGCGATGCAAGTGTTGACTGGAGTGTAGTGGTTGAAAAAGACCAGGTGTCAACCGATGATGATGGCGTGTTTTCATCGTTCTGCCCGTTACTGAACAGCGAGCAACTTTTACTGTTGTATAATGATGACATCAGTAAAAGAAATAAAATCGTTCCTGCCATTGTTGACAGTAAAGGTACTTTTACCAGGGGAAACCCGCTTCCGACAGGAGAAGGATCTATTTTACTTCCACGTTCCGGGAAACAGGTATCCGAAAATCAGTTGCTCATACCAACGTACAAAAAAAGAGAACTTCACCTGGTGTTGTATACTTTCGAATGAAATTCCCTCCGGGACCATACGGACACTTTCTTACCGGCAACCTGGATGATCTGCGCAACAGGGTCCTTGAATTCTTCACAGAACTTCCAAAAAAATATGGTGAGCTGAGCACCATCCGGTTTTCAATAAGAAAAGTAATTTTTGTTACGCACCCTGAACACATTCATCATATTCTCCAGGAAAATAACCGGAATTATACCAAGAGCCTCCGTTACGAGCAGCTCAAATATCTTCTTGGAAACGGACTGTTAACCAGTGAAGGTGATTTCTGGCTCCGGCAGCGACGCATGATCCAGCCTGCATTTCACAGGCAGAAATTGCAGCTTCTTACCCGCGACATGGCAGGCTGTACACGAAGTATGCTGGACAGGTGGGAAAAAGAATTTTTGGGAAAAGAGGTTAACTTTTCAAATGAAATGATGTCGCTGACCCTTCGCATTGTTGGCAAAACACTACTGGATGCGGATGTTAAATCTGACGCGCAAAATATTGGTGAAGCACTTACCTTCCTCATTCGTGCAGTTAACTTTCGCACACGCACTCCTCTGCTGCTGCCTTTATGGATACCAACACCGCATCATCTGAAAATAATTAAATCCGTAAAAACCATTGATGACGTGCTGAAAAAATTTTTGATTCCCGTCGCAAAAATCCTGGTGACCGATATGACCTGCTCAGCATGCTAATGGAAACAAAATACGAGGATACGGGTGAGCATATGGGAAATAAACAGCTTCGTGATGAAGTGATGACGCTCTTTGTAGCAGGTCACGAAACCACTGCAAATGCACTTTCATGGACTATGGAGCTGCTGATGCGAAACCCAGAAGCATTACAGAAATGTATCCGGGAAGTACATGAAGTGTTGAATGGCCGCGAACCGGAAGCCACTGATCTGGCTTCACTGCAATATATGACAATGGTTATCCAGGAATCCATGAGACTATATCCTCCTGCATGGATAATCGGCCGCAAATCCATTAAAGAGGATAAACTTGGAAATTATGAAGTACCTTCAAAACAAAATTTTTTGATTTGCCCTTATGTGCTTCACCGTAACGAGCAATATTGGGAAAATCCGGAAGCGTTTATTCCCGAACGTTTTTTACCCGAAAATTCAAAGAACCGTGTTAAAAATACATACCTTCCCTTCGGCGGTGGACCCAGAATGTGTATAGGTAATAATTTTGCACTTATGGAAATCCAGGTAGTGCTCACTATGCTGTTACAGCGATTTCGTGTGGAACCGGTTCCCGGAAAGGAAGCAGAGCCTGAAGCTCTTATTACCCTTCGGCCAAAAAAGGGAGTCTGGATGAAAATATTTCCCACACAACATTCTGAGCCGGGCCGTCAATCAAAAGTTTCTTCAACACTGAATAATTAATGTTCCCTGGTCTGATAGTTTCCTTAAAAACAGGCTTGCGTTACGTACGTCATTTTATAAATGCGGGTAACGAACACGGTGTGCATTCCCCTTTCGTTTTCAATCTGCTTACGAATGTTGTTTACCGGAATGATAAGGAAATTGTTTTTGATAAAATTGAAAACATAAGGAAAAAATTTCTCGCAGATAATTCCCGCATCATGGTAACCGACCTGGGTGCCGGCAGTTCTTTCGACGGACGGAAAATTGAACGCAGCATCGGTGAAATTGCTCAAAAATTTGCAAAAGCTCCGCGTCATTGTCGCTTCCTTTACAGGATGGCCGAATATCAAAAACCCAAAGTGATGATAGAGCTTGGAACTTCTCTCGGAATTTCATCCATGTATCTTGCAGCTACGAATCCGTCAGGCAAATTATACACCATTGAAGGATGTCCTGAAACTTCCAATAAAGCAAATTCAGGATTTCGTGAAAATGGTTTTTCCAATATTGAAGTAATCAACGGAAACTTCGGACAAGTGCTTCCAGATCTTTTAAAAAAAGTGAACACCTATGATTTGGTTTATATTGACGGAAATCATACTTACGAGGCAACGGTACAATATTTTAAACTTTTAAAAGAACACCGGAATAAAGAATCGGTTATTATTTTCGATGACATTTATTGGTCGGAAGGTATGCAACAGGCATGGAATGAAATTAAAGCGGATCCTTCGGTCACTATATCGCTCGACTTCTTTCAATTCGGTATTGTATATTTTGATCCCGCATTTTCAAAACAAAATTTCCTGTTACGGTTATGAGATATCATGGAATTGTTAAATTTGAAAACTTAACCTCATCTTTAATTTTTAATTTTTAATTCTTAATTTTAAATTATCACCAGCATGGATGTTATTATTTCACTGAAAGACATTTCACGCAAGTATATTTTGGGTGCGGATGTGATCCATGCGCTGCGTTCGATAACAACAACTGTTAACAGAAATGAATATGTTGCCATGATGGGTTCATCCGGATCGGGGAAATCTACACTGATGAATATTATTGGTTGCCTGGATACACCTTCCGGAGGGACGTATCACCTCAAAGGAACAAACGTGAGTCACATGACCGATAACGAGCTGGCGGAAGTACGCAACCGTGAAATTGGATTCGTGTTTCAGACATTTAACCTCCTTCCCCGTTCAACGGCTCTTGAAAATGTTGCTTTACCGTTGGTTTATGCCGGTGTTTCAAAGGCGGAAAGGCTGGAACGCGCCATGAAAGCTTTAAAGGATGTTGGTCTTGGGGAAAGAATGAAGCATCGTCCAAATGAATTATCCGGTGGACAAAAGCAAAGAGTAGCTGTTGCAAGAGCCCTGGTTAACAACCCATCTATCATTCTTGCCGATGAACCAACCGGAAATCTTGATTCCAAAACTTCCGAGGAAATTATGATGTTGTTCGAAGAAATTCACAAAAAGGGTAATACGATCATAGTGGTAACCCACGAAGAAGATATTGCCCGGCACGCACACCGCATTGTACGTCTACGCGACGGATTGATTGAATCCGATTCACCAAATGATCACATTGCCTCCGCCTCCATTTCAAAATCTACTATAATTTAATCATAACAAATCCATCGTAATAGATCCGGTAAATCATAATAATCTAATCATAACAAATCCATCATAATAGATCTATCAAATCATAATAAATCTATTATCATTATCATCCCAACAATCATCCATGAAAATTTATACTAAGACAGGTGATTCCGGAAAGACATCATTACTGGGAGGAACCCGCGTGCCTAAACATCACATACGAATTGAGGCTTATGGATCCGTTGATGAGCTCAATTCATTTATCGGAATGATCCGGGATCTGGAACCCGGTTCAGAAAAAATCCTGAAAGAAATCCAGGACCGCCTTTTCACTATTGGATCCCTGCTTGCTGCAGATCCCGAGAAATCAAAAATGAAACTGCCCGATCTCGTTGAACAGGATATTTCCTTATTAGAAAATGAAATCGATTCGATGAATGCATCGCTTCCTGAATTAAAATCTTTCATTCTTCCCGGAGGACATCCGAATGCTTCCTGGTGCCATATCGCCCGGTGTGCCTGCAGAAGGTGCGAACGTCAGGTAACTCACCTTGCAGAAAATCATGAAGTGCATCCCCTGGTGATCACTTATCTGAACCGGCTTTCGGATTATCTCTTTGTTTTGGCGCGTAAAATACTCGCTGGTTATAATATCTCCGAAATAACCTGGCATCCCCGGAAATAGCCTTTCGAACGGCTATAGAAAGTGAAATACCCATAAAACCGGGCTTATAATAGGATTTTATGAAATTTTTAGGAAAATTATTACTCTGATAAATAGCTGTTTAACCCTATTCACAGGCGGTTGAAAACCCGTTCCTGAATATGCTTGCTTATTTGAATTGTATTGTTTTATTTTTGCACGCCTTTTAAAAAGGGTCTGAAAACCACATTAACCTTTAAAACAAATTAAGCATGTACTGGACTTTAGAATTGGCATCTCATCTTGAAGATGCTCCATGGCCTGCTACCAAAGACGAACTCATCGATTACGCTATACGATCCGGAGCTCCATTGGAAGTTATTGAAAACCTGCAAGAGCTCGAAGACGAGGGAGAACCTTATGAAAGTATTGAAGAAATCTGGCCGGATTATCCAACTAAGGATGACTTCTTTTTCAATGAAGACGAATACTAATGTGTAACGAATATACGAATCCTTCGGTACGAATCTACGAATGTTACGAATGAATACGAATCTACGAATTATGAAAAATTAGTATTCGTAGATTCGTAGATTCGTAGGGCGGAGCCCATTCGTACATTCGTTACATTAATGAGATCACTTTTTTCCCACCATGCTTACGGTGTTTTAAAAATTGCTGAATACCGTTGGTTTATCCTTGCAAGGTTTGTCCTTACAATGGGATGGCAGATGCAGGCGGTAATTTTTGGATGGCTGATTTACAGTTTTACAAAAGATCCTTTCTCACTGGGATTGATAGGTCTTGCGGAAGCAATTCCATCGCTGTCTATTGCCTTGTTTGGAGGCCATCTTGCTGACCGGCTCAACCGTAAAAAACTAATTCTGATATTCCTGGGAATGCTGCTCGTGGTTTCCCTGGCTCTAACGGTATTTACATACGAAGCGGACCAAAATTTCAGGAACTACGGAACGTGGCCCGTCTATTTAATGATTTTCCTAACGGGAGCTGCACGGGGAATTCTGGCACCGACTATTTCAGCATTCGCGGCACAACTGGTTCCTAAAGCCATGTATGCGAATGCAAGTGCGTGGAGCAGTACCATATGGCAATTAGGCGCAGTGGCAGGCCCGGCCACAGCAGGATTAATTTATGGATTTTATGGAGCTTTCGTTGCAAGTACTTTCGTCTGTGTATTTATTCTTGCAGCCTTATTCTGTTATACTCAGATAGCCAGTCGTCCTGCAGCTACAGTCAAACAAGGTGAAGGGCTTTTTGAAAGCCTTACTTCCGGAATTCGTTTTGTGTTGCATAACCAGGTGATGCTTTCCGCTATTACACTTGATTTATTTGCAGTGCTTTTTGGAGGTGCAGTTGCATTGTTACCCATGTTTGCCGACCAGGTATTGAATACCGGTGCCGAAGGACTTGGAATACTGCGTGCAGCACCTGCATTCGGAGCAGTGATCATGGCATTGTTGTTAGCTTACCGGCCACCGGTTGTGAATGCCGGGAAAAAACTTCTTTTCTCGGTAGCAGGTTTTGGAGTTTGTATGATATTGTTTGCGCTTTCTGAGAATTTTCTATTATCTGTAGTATTGCTGGCATTAAGCGGTATGCTCGACAGTGTCAGTGTGATCATTCGCTCTACAATCATGCAAACGCTTACTCCGGATGAAATGCGTGGTCGTGTCTCAGCGGTTAACACTATTTTTATTGGCTCCTCCAATGAAATCGGCGCTTTCGAGTCCGGACTCGCCGCACGGATCATGGGCCTGGTTCCTTCTGTAATTTTTGGGGGAACCATGACGCTGATTGTTGTGATTACCAGCTATCGTTTTGCACCTACCTTACGTAAACTCAATCTTGCAAAACTTGTTAACGAATAAGATTCCACGGTTCAGGATCATCATACCCATATATTTCACTCATTTCCAATAATTAAACTGTTCTGTATTCAGGTTTCCCGAATTTCAGTACCTTTGCCCCTCTCTTAACTGA
>JANWID010000163.1 GCA_025450095.1 Bacteroidia bacterium
AATTAACTTCAAGAGCGATGATACGTTCATGAAACAAAGTTCAGGAGCGCACACTCCTTAATTAAGGGAGAGGTAGAAAAGTTTTGAATATCACCATGTTAATTAACGTTTCGAACAGTAATGATTTGCAATCCCGGGCGAAAAAATGTAAGGATCTGTGATCCCTTTTCAAGTATCCGAGCCGACTGCATATACTCACTAAATCTGGATAGCGAATAAACGAGCCTGCATCCTGTAATTTCATCGAAAAATAATCATAAAGTTTCCCCTATTCTTCTGGATTTTCAGTATATTCGAGGTAATATTCACTAAATCCGGTATCATGAAAAATTTCACATTCCTCCTGGCGCTTTTAACTGTTGCGAACATTGCAAATGCACAATCTAACTGGAATATCGGTTTATCAACCGGTTGTGTTACGAATATCTCAAAATTTGATCACGGTGATGAAATTGCCAATGCGCTTTTTGATAACTACCCGGTACAGTCACATAATTTAGCAGTTAACTTCAGGTATAAAATTTCCGAAAAATTTTCATTCCAGACCGGGATGAGTTTTGCAGAAATAGGTTTTACTTATGCTATCGCAAAGGATTATTCTTTAAAAGATAATCCTTTCCACTGTGATGATGATGATATATCCACAACCAGTTATATGACGAATTTCCCTGCGATGATTATCATGAATACCCCGATGAACTGCAGCAGGATCCGTTTTATTTTCGGTGCAGGTATTTCGGTGCGCGGGGTTGATAACAGCTGGGAAAGTGTGAGCACCGGGGAAATTCCAAACTATGAAGATGCAAATTCTAATAAAACATACATTACCGCCCAATCCGGAACTACAACCACTATTTCACCTGCAGCTACCTGGCTGATTGGTATGGAACGAGTATGCAGAAAAGGAAACTCCTTCGCATTTACGTTCCAGGGCAACCAGGGGTTTAACAAAGTTTCGGAGTCGACCGTAAGTTATACTATCGACGGGCAGGATTATACCCATTCATTCATTAACCGTGGCAGCTTTGTGTCGTTCTCATTAGCGTACAACTTTATGCCATTCGGTACCCGGAAAGCACTGAACGCATTGCCCAAAATGTGATCTGCTGCTGATTCCATCTTCATTTTCTTTTTATCCCTGTACTGGCGGAATTTTCTGAAGTACATCGATCAAGATTAACAGGTAACCAAATAATCTGTACAATCTGCATCGTAATTCATTATTCCCCTAATATCATGAAAGCAATTTTTCCAATATTGTTAAGTCTGTCATTCTTCCCTCTTTATTCCCAACCCACTCTTACTTCTGCAAATGATGCTTCAACCGGCAGCAGTTTTATTTTTGAACTTGCCGATACCGCAGGTATTTCAGAAGGCGCAGGAGGTATCATGCAAACCTGGGATTTCTCCGCTGTTACACAATTAGGAATTCAGAAAGCAGAAAGCTGGGTTGATCCTGTAACAACTCCTTTCCAGTCATTATATCCGTCCGCTACTATTGTGCAAAGGGATGATGACGGCATCGGTGGATTTATTTATTCTTATGTAACCCAAAACACTGCTCATACGGAGTTGAATGGCATTGTCACTACAATAAACCCTACAGCAGTCGATATGCACTATACCGATCCGCTATTATTACGACAGTACCCGGCAACATTTAACGACACATTGGAAGATTATTACGAAGGAATGTCGTTTATGACATTAGGTCCGATAACGGCGCATACATATCGAAGCGGTAACTACCGATACCTGGTGGATGGTTATGGGACACTGATCACACCCGCAAAAACTTATCCCCATACTTTACGAATCAAGCTGCGGCAAGAGTATACTGATTCAACCACTTACATCGGAGTACCTATACCACCGGTGATAGTACATGTTTTTTCAACTACATACTTCTGGGCTTCTGCAGATGCCGGTGATAAACTATACCAGTTTTACGTTGGTTATGATACTACCATGACCGGTTCAATCTCTTCGAATTTTATGAGTGTAAGTTACCAGGGAATTGGAACCGGACTTGAAGAAAACATACCCTTCGAAAGTTCTTCCTTTTATATTTATCCAAATCCTGCTATTGAAAATTTCACAATTCACATCAACGATCCGGAAAGCGGACAGGCTTCGTTATGCATTTATGATTCTAAAGGTTTACTGGTAAAATCAGTAAATGTTCAAATGATCAAAAATGAATATTTTGAATGGAGATTTTCGGTTTCCGGCTTAGCCAATGGAATATACACTGCAAAAGTTTCCTGCAACAACAAAAACTGGATCACGAGGGTGCTCAAACTGTAATGCGCTTTCAGGTTTATTATACAAAATAAAGTTCAGTATTTATTCGCATTTTTTACTGATTTTAAACGTAATTAGAATTATTAAATATAAATGAAATTCAATAACCCTCATCAAGATTAATTTTGTAATTGCTTCAATGAAATATTTTGATTTTTGGGTGAATCATATTTTAGTCTGGCCAAACTACTTGCTTCAATTTAACCTGTTTTAAAGCTAATATCCCTTCATTATATTTAGTGATTTATTAAAAATTTATTTATATATTTGTTAATATTAATACTTAATTTTGAAAATATCATTTAAGTATTCATCACACAACCAAATACATTCTTGCTTTCTCTAAAACAACTATATAATTAATGAAATGAAAAATCTAAAACACCACACATTTTCAATACTTTCATTAACAATATTTATATTTCAATACTTTCATTAACAATATTTATACTTACATCTTTGAAACTTGATGCCCAATTTCAATTAGCAGGTATTCCAGAAAGCAATGTTTCAGTTTCTTTAAATGCACGTTCATTAACTGGAAATGATATTTTAGACTTTAGTGGAGATAGGTATAGAGTATTTGTTTGGGATGATGCTGGATCAAATTCTGGAATTGCTTGGGACGTAGATTATAATACTTCAACTCATATTACAGGATTGACAACTCTTAGCAATCTATCAAATGTTGGTGATCCAGATGTTTGCTTGATTGAAGATGGAAATCTAGTTTATGCAGTAGTAGCATATTTTGTTGGAGGTGGTTCACCTTCCTATTACCTTGACCTGTTTAGATGGAATGGTTCAAACGCATTTGCTTTAACAACTTCAACTTCATTTTCATCTGGAAGTTATGGGTCAGCAATCAATATAGATGGAAACGATAATTTTGAATTTGCCGTAACATGGGATGATAATAATCCAGTTATCAATGTAATAACTGGAACAATTTCAAGCAGTCTTTTTGCACTATATAATGGAGGAGTACCTGTGAATATAAATACAGGAGGTATTACTCCTGATATTTGTATTCATAATGATGGTGGAGGAGCATGGACTGCACATATAGTTTATATTAATTCTGGTAATCTATATGTTGAAGATCATGATTTTGGAAACCTAACAAGTGGTACTGTTTCGCCAATTGTAACCAATCTTTCAGCGGCGGGTCCCACTTTTGGTTTTAGTTTTTATAATCCTCGTATTGCATGTCCAGATGGTACCGGCGCTTCTGATGAATGGACAATTGTGTTTGAGGAAAGGAATATTTCTGTCAGCTTAATTGAAGGTTATAATTATAACGCAGGACTTAATGGGATAAATGTATATAATGATGGAACAGCTTCTGGTTTCTCAGATGATTTAACAGGGGTATTAAATTATCTACCTGCAGTGGCTTACGATAACCAAGGGAATGTTTTTGTTGGTTGGACTTGGGATAATAGCTCAAATTATTATAACTACACTAATTCTATTGACGCAATTTATCCATTAGTTTTAGAATGTGATAATTCAGGAACCGTTACGGGGACAGACTATTGGCAAGTACCAACAGCACTATCGGGCGGAGGTACAGATATTGTGGATGTTCTTTCTTTAGCGGGACGAAATGCAAATGATGAGCTTTTGTTAACATACTGGAATGCCCAATATCCAGACATATTATATAAAATGTTTACTCCTTCAGGTGGAGGTCCTTTAAAAATTTTATCAGATCCGTATGGAAATTTAGTTCAATTCATCAATCACTTGAACAAGGGGTTGATAGAAAATAAAGAATTAAGATTAAATATACATGATGTTTCCGGTAAGACAATTTTGCAATTAACCTGCTTGCCAGAAGTAATTTATTCTAAATTATTTCAGAATAACCAATATTTTTCGAGTGGTTTATATTTTTTCTCAGTTCATTCTGAAGATGGCAGTATATCATATTCAGGTAAGCTGTTTTTTACCAATGAGAGATAATTACCTGCATGAACTTAATAATGAGTTCCTAAAGATTCATTTATTAAAATGTATATAAAACAAAGTGTGTTTTTAATAAATTTTCTTTTTTTGTGCTCTGCAAATTTAAATGCACAGTTTGTTTTATTTGGGGATAAAACATTTGGAGGCAATAATGGCGATGATTATCCCAAAGTTCTAATTCTAAATTCACAGTTTTATTTAGCAGGTAGAAGCTTAACAGATATGAGCGGCGACAAAACAGATGCTTTATGTTATAGTCAATACGGAGATATTTGGGTTTTAAAAGTTGATACTTCTAATAATATTTCATGGGATAAAAGTACAGGAGGATTTGATTCGGAAATTTCTATATATTCATTTTTAATTTCACATGAAGGCAATCTGGTTTTTGCATGCCGATCTAATTCAGATAGCTCCTGTGAAAAATCAGAACCAAATTGGGGCCAGAGTAATTACTGGATTTGTGTACTTGATACAACAGGTTATAAAATATGGGATAAAAGATTTGGTGGCACTGGAGGAGGCGAACATGTGCCAAGAATTGTTCAGTTAAGTAGCGGAAATTATATTTTATGTGGAGTTTCCAACAGCATGGTCGGAGGTGATAAAACAGCTCCCAATTATGGGGCTTTTGATTATTGGGTTGTTAAAATGGATAGCACAGGAAGTAAAATATGGGATAATGTATATGGCGGGACAGACTGGGAATACTTGAATCCATTTTTCAGTTCTGCAGCTTTTGGATTGCTTGCAGAGGGTGAAAATTTTATTATTGCTGGAAACACAAGAAGCCCACTCAGCGGCAGTGTTTCAGATACAAGCCGCGGAGGATATGATATTTGGATAATTAAGGTTGACAGTTCGGGGAATAAAATATGGGATAAGCGTTATGGAGGGTCTGGTGCGGATTATGGCAACGATATTATTAAGACAAATGATAATGGGTATTTAGTTATTGGGCACACTGAGTCACCAAATAATGGTGATGTAAGCGAATCTTCAAGAGGAGGTTTTGACTGCTGGCTGTTAAAACTTGATAGCCTTGGAGATAAGCAATGGGATAAAAGATACGGAAGCAATAATGATGATGGCGGTGCCATAATAAAACCAGACTTACAAAATGGGTATTATTGGATAAGCGGATATACAAACAGTGACAGTAGCTTTGAAGTGAGCGAACCTAATTATGGCGCTGTCAATACTTATGATTTCTGGATATTTAAAATTGACAGTATTGGAAATAAAATTTGGGACAAAAGATTTGGAGGTCCTTCCGATGATTTTGGTGGTGATTTTTTTCTTCTACCTGATTCTTCTTTTTATTTATTCGGCACAGCCGATAGCGGTATATCTGTTGTTAAGACCGATTCAGGCAAAGGAAAATCAGACTATTGGCTCATCCATTTTAAATATTCAGACAATATCGTTGGTAGTAATTCAACTTCAAATACGAAATATCAATTATCATTGATACCGAATCCTTCCAACGGTATAATTACCTTGCAAAGTAACCTTACTGGAAATTCATACATTAGTATTTACGATTTGATTGGTGAAATTATTTACGAAGATAAGATTACTTTACAAGATAAAAATACATTTGACTTTTCATCCTTTCGCGCTGGGCTGTATTTTTTAAAAATCGAAAATGAAATATTTTCTACTAACCTTAAATTTATTAAACAGTAATTTACTATCTGGAATTGAAAATACTAATAATTAATCGGTTCTTAGAATTATTAGTTTACTTTTTGGAAATAGTTAGGCCACTTAACAATTTTGTATTACCATCCATCTGTTTTTAAAATACATTGGGATTAGAATTTTAAAATTTAGTAAAATTTTTTTTTGACTGGGAGATCGGCGTCAGCGACCTGGCTCCTGGATTATACATTGTCCGAATATCGAATCATGATAAGCAGTGGATGACAAGATTTGCTAAGTATTGATTTCATTTTACCCTACTGCGAATTGTTCCAGCCTGAATTAGATTTTTATAAACAGAAAAACTACCCGAAATTATTAGTTTTTATTAATCCTGCCTCGTTCCTCTTCCACTCCAGTTGAACGGCGGCGGGCCTGCTGAACAGTTTTCTTGCCGAAACGGTACGTGCAGAAAAATCTTACATAACGTGTATCATCGGCAGAGTTTATTTCATAATCCTGGTTCATATATCTTGTTGTACCGCTAAAAGTACTTTTGTAGAATATATCATTGACAATTGCTTTCAGGCTTAATCGTTCATCAAAGAATTTCTTTTCAATACCAATCGAAATATTCCACATGGGTTCCATCCTTATAATTCCATAATATCCTTCTGACTGATACCAGCCGTTTAATTCGAACGAAAAATTCTTTGGCAATTGAAAACTCTGGTTGGAGTTGATGTTGAAAGCGGTTGACTTCATATTCAGTTGCCCCCCTTCAAAATCACCCTTATAGTGATTTACATAAACATTGATATAGTTATTACTGTTCCACCACTTAAATATCTGCACGGGTACACTCAGTGCAATCCCATAATTTTCCAGCTGGTCCAGGTTTTCTCTCGTGAGATATGTTGTAAAAGTACTGTCGACTTGTTTCGTAACCTGGGTGATGACATCATCCGTAATACTGTAATTCACGGTCAGGGCATACGTTCCCTTAAAGGTTTCAGTTAATTCGAAATTATAGGAATATTGTGGCTCCAGGAGTGAATTGCCCTGCTGGTATGTATACTGATCGAGGTAATACCGGAACGGATTAAGATCCTGGTAAGATGGCCTGTCCAGTCGCCTGCTGAATGAAAAATTTAGCTGGTTATTTTTATCAAGGGGATGTTCCAGGTAAAGGGTGGGGAAAAGTTGAAAATAATTTCTTTCGAATGTGGAATCAAGGGTCACCTGCTCCCCGGTCGCGATTGTTTGTTCCGCCCGCAATCCTAACTGAATTCCCAGTTTCCGGTATTTGGTATGAAGACTTACATACCCTGCATTTATATTTTCCCTGTATTTAAAATGATTTGTTTTACCAGTATCCAATATTTCAACCTGGTCTACGATATTAAAATATGTAACATCGTTATCCGTAGTTACAAAGCTTGATTTAATTCCTGCTTCCAGTTTGGTTTGTTCACTGAAAGGATGCTCAAAATCGGACTTGAAGCTTTTGATATCAATAGTTGAAGGCGTATTATTTCGCAGCTCCGCATTGGTAACAGTTCCGGTTCCATAATCCGTTTCTGTTGAAGTAAAAAACTGTACACCGGACTGATCGTATTTCGAAAAATCAAGATCCACGGTAATCTGCGTACCAACGGTATCAAATTTATGAAGCCAGTTTGCATTTGCATAATAGTCGGTCCATTCACTGTTTGCATCGTTTATTGTAACAGCATCTGACTGAATGACACCTTCACCATTACTTATTTGGGTTATATTGGCACCATTATGAGAGTTGTCGCTGTTCATTCCGCTGAAAATAACTCCCACGGTATTGTTCGTATTTAACTCATAATCCAGACCGACCTTGAACCGGTGTGATTTACCCAGGTAATCAATATCAGAGTTTTGAGTAAAGACAGAAGTTACAGTTCCGTTCTCACTGAAATTCCTTTTTA
>JANWID010000164.1 GCA_025450095.1 Bacteroidia bacterium
AATATTTTTAAGAACATATTTTATATAGGATACATTACAAGTTCATTGTTGGAAGAAGGGGAAATAATTTGCGGTAAACATGATGCACTTATCAGCGAAGATGTTTTCTACCGAATTAATGGAATTGAAAGGAAAAAACCACAAGGATGGAATGTTGTTAGAGAACATGAAGAAATGCCACTGAAACCTTCGGTTAGGTGTGGAAACTGTGACCGGCCGCTAACAGGCTACAAAACTGGTACGTATTTTTACTATAAATGTCCGAATACTGGCTGCGGAGTCAATATAAGAAACAAAAAGCTGCACGATTTATTTACAACCGAGCTTTCCAAATTTTCAATAACCGAACCTTTATTTCCACTAATTAGGACTCAATTGGAAGCTACTTATTGGATGCTTCATGACAGTGAAGTTGTAAGAGAGAAACCGATGAAGGATGAACTAACGCGCCTTAAAAACGAACTGAAAACGATGGAATATAACCATGTAACCAGTAAAATCACTCCTGAGCTTTTTCAGGAGTTCTCCACAATTCACAGACAGAAAATCAGTGAAATTGAAGCAAGTCTTGGAACTGTATCCCGAGACAGTTCGAACTTGGAATCTATGCTTGAAAACGCATTGAAATTGGCTTCTAATCTATTGAATATATGGCAATTATCGGATTTTACCGGTAAAGTCAGACTTCAAAAACTCATCTTCCCGGAAGGAATGCAATACGACCGAGAAAATGTGGCAGTTCGAACTCCTAAAATAAATCCAATATTCACCGCAATTACCTCAATTTCAGCAACTAATGTTGGATTAGAAAACTCCTCTTCTGGCGACCAATCCGAAAAATCGCCTCAGTTATACCTAACCTTCTCCAGTTCGAACTATTTTTTCAGGCAATTGGAGGTAGTAAATACGCAAATGATTGATTTTAAGCGCGAATACCCACAGGTCTGGCATGATGGAAAGGTGAGTTACCTGAATCAAGTGACTGGGAGGACGGAGACCGCAGTATTCCGGTATACTTCAAATCACACTATGGTGTTGCCGGAACCGGGGGATTTGAGTCAGGATTTATTCCGCAGTGGGATTGGGGTGATGAGTGGGGGTACGGAACAATGGGCGCGGAAATGAAAAGATGTACTGTTCTGCTTGTCAAAATCCGGAATTGAATTCAGCTCCTTAAAACATGAGTTGTGAAGATAATTTTGACCCCTGGATGCGTGACAAAAATATTTTTGATTTCCACACCTTTAAAATCATGTTAATGCCTACCTTAGATCGTACCAATTGGTTAAAGTGGAGATCAGATACCACTTAAAAAAAACGGGGCGTACCGAAGAGCCTTCCATTCGGAATTAAATTTAATAAATTGATGAGCAAACAAACATCAAAACCTGCAAGTGCTCCCAGCAGACCTCAAAATGCACCAAGTACTACTGGCAACCCTTCCGGACCAGGACGTGGTAATAATGCACCGCGACCAAAAGGAAAGTAAAAAGTAGTCCATGCAGATCTACTAAATGATCTAATTCTCAGGGAATCCCTGTTGTGAGCTGTACGGAAGTGAAATTCAATTTCAGCTTTCCCTCATTTGCAACGTTATGGAATCCTTTTCCAAGCAGCCGGTCTTCGCGAGGCCGGCTGTTATTTTTGAAAATTAACCGTCTAAAGAATTCAATTATTTAAATAGCATTATTAAAACAAGCTATGTCCTCAAAAAATAGAATCATTGATGTTTGCAAACTTTGTCTCCAGGAAAAAGAACTCTTGGAATCTCATATTATGCCACGTCAAGTATATAAGCAATCGGGACTTTTAGCTAAATATGAACCCATAAAAGTAATTAATGCGACACGTGATAAAGTGGAAACTATTACAGATCGGACTTTTGATGGTGTTAAATACAGTTTATGCTGCAAGTCTTGCGAAAATATTATGGGAACTTATGAATCTTACTTCGGTAGTGTGTTTTATCAACCTACAATAGCGAAATCACTTGGTATAACTGTCGCAGAAAAATCTTGGGAGGATGATATGCTTCGTCAATACACTGGTTTAAATTATACTTACATCAAACTATATTATCTCTCAATTTTTTATAAAATGTCAATATCAAATCACAAAGAGCATTTGGATATGACACTTGGAGAAAAACACAATGAGATTATTCGGAAACTAGTTTTGAATGGCGATCCAGGGTCTGATGAAGCGTATAAAATTATGAGAATACGACCCATTACTAGGGAGAAAGGAAAAGGTATTATGTTTCCATTAAAATTGAACAGACTTGAAAATAATCAGGGTTATTACTGGCTTGGGTTTTTTGGTGCTGGACAAATAATGTTCAAGGTTAGTTCCAATGGTGTAATTCCATATAATCTGAATTCGATGTTTGAAGAATTCCGGATCAAACCAGATGGTACCATGACCGAATGGTTGATGGAGGACAACAAATGGAAGCGGTTAACATATGATTACATTGAGTCTATTGAAAGGCAAGCAAAAAGGATTAAAATCTGAACATGGCAGAGGTATTCATAAGTGTGGAGACAAAAAATGATTTGTCATTAGCCTCAACATTAAAAGAGTTGTTGGAAGACACAAACGAGTTTAAAGTTGAAGTCATAGTTAGAGGAGATCATCCAAACCGTGAAATAGACGAACTTATAAAAAATAAAATCAGTTCTTGCAAATACTTCATTCCAATTCTGACTGAAATATCATTATCAAATCAATGGGTGAATCAAGAAATAGGATTTGCAGTTGCAATGGATAAAGACATTTGGCCACTATTCGAGACAAAAATATTAAAACAAATCAATGGCTTTTTGAATTTAAGAAAGGTTTTTCATCATAAACATGGATTTCATAAATTACCCATTAGCTATGGTATGACTGTAGAAGATTTAATGAGAATTGATGTAAATTCATTGGAATCCTTTATGAATGCGGCAGGCGAACTTATTAAAGATCTTTTGCAACTGGAATCAATCATCATCCTTGAAGGAGTGGACCAGGAATTACTAAAAAAATGGTTGAAAAATGCAATTCTTTATACAGATAAGGATCATGGATTTTTATTCATGGATAATACTGTATTTCCAATCCAAGATCTTGAATCAGTGCTTTTATTAAAGAAATATACAACTAACATGGCCGCAGATCAGTATCGGCAATTACCCAGGCATAAAACTGGGAAGGCTATTCATATTCGTCCACCACAACCTGAACCCGAAAACATTTTTAAATCACAATAAAATGGTTTTACACAAATTTCACTCCATGAACATTTACCTTGTTGAACTTCTGGCAAGGAATGCCCTTTTTTGCGCTCCACCGAAAAAGCTCAACGACCCATTCGATTGTTTTGTGAACATGAATATTCATGCAATTGAATATTATATTCGCACTCCTAATTTTAATGGTCATGATATAACAGACATATTAGAAAATTATCGAAAGTTGAAGCCATGGCAGGATTTTGATGACGAGAAAAAGAAAAAACAAATTGATGTACAACTAGATGATGAAGGATTGGCCATGACTTTGGGAGCAGATATGGAGATGCAAAGTAATTTTGTTAATGATATCATAGAAAAAACGGGAATAGGTGTGTGTAGCTTTGTAAAGTTAGAAGAAGATGATACAAACTTGATGATGTGGGCACACTATGCCAATAACCATAATGGTGTTCGATTGGGGTTTAATTTTAACGAGGATACAGGTGTAAAGGATAAATTACGTCCAGTAAGATATGAGCCGTTCATTTTTACATTGGGTACTCGACCTTTGGAAGAAGCATTTTATCATAAATTGAAGTATTTTGAAGGTGAAAATGAGGTTAGAGTAATAAATGACATACCATACCTATTTTTTGATAAAAAGAGCTTGAGAGAAATTACATTCGGAATGAATGCATCTCCCAACCAGGCATATTCAATTATGGAGATTACTAAAGGTCTTGGGTATGAATGTAAGTTTTATTTCATGAGAAAGACCGCAACAGGCATGGAGCGTACTGAATTTATGACGCAAGAAGAATATGATAAAATGATGACAGATGAAATACCAAAGGTTGAATGAGTAAATCCATCAATCGTGTTTACAAATATCATCGCATCAATGAACATTTGATGCAATTATTTTCATTAAACTCATTTTATTGTTGTACGTTTACAGAGCTAAATGACCCGCTTGAAGGTAAAATTGAAATTAATGAAATATTCTTGAATAATTTATTTGAACACCAAGGGAATTGGGAGTGTCAGAATCCCCATTACACACTATGGAATGAATTCTTGCACGAAGGAGAAAAAGATCATGAAGCTTATGGGCAATTGGATTTTCATAAACCAAGGCTTCATACCGAGGATTTAGGAGAGATATCATATAAGGAAAAAGTAAATGTCATTCTTTCATCTCCAAAATTGAAGAAAATATTTACAGAGGTATTGTTAAAGGAATATAATTACCGTGTTGTTAGCTTTTCAAAATTCGATGGTGATGAAAAAGGAAAGGAAAAAGAGAAACTCATGTGGTCGCATTATTCTGGTGCCGCAAAAGGTGTTCGTCTAACATTTGAATTTCCGATACCAATGGAAACAAATTTTAGTGACTTTGTTCCAATCAAATTTGTACCAGCATTGTATGATAATCAACCACCTCAATTAATTACGGAAACCGAATTATTAAATTGTTTTCGATTTAAATATGAAATATGGAATTATGAAAACGAATACCGTATATTAATCCGGAATCAAATGAGCATTGGTTTCCAACAATCGTATTTAAAAGAGGTGACATTTGGCCTGAACGTTGAGCTGAAGGATGTTATATCAATAGTTCGGTTGTGTAAGTTATTACAATACGACTGTGATTTTTTAAAAATGAAATATATTGGTGGTGAATTGAAAGAAGATCCAATTAAATCGTCGGAAATAGACGCTTATGTAGATCACCGAGATGAAACTGCTTTTAGAATCGAGATTTAATGATTGAATATATTATAATTGAATTAGTAATCATACTTTGAAAACCAGCTGAAATTGCAGCAAAATAATTTTCCACAATACAATATCTCATTGGAAATAATGAACACAAAAACAACTCTGTATTTAAATTTACTGATGGTTATTATGATCAATTTTCTTCCATCCAATTCATTTTCACAATCTATTGCTGCAGGTGGATACCATTTTCTTGCCATATGTGGCGATAGCACTGTGAAAGCATGGGGATGGAATATGAGTGGTCAACTTGGAAATGGCACAGACACTGATAGTAATACCCCAATCAATGTTAGTTTATTAACAAACGTAATTTCTGTTTCAGGAGGGGCACATCATTCTCTTGCTTTAAGAAGTGATAGCACTGTGTGGGCTTGGGGCAGAGGCCTCGAAGGTCAACTTGGAAATGGAAGTAACGACAGCAGTTATATTCCAGTACAGGTAAATTCTCTGACGAACATAATTGGAATATCAGCTGGAGGCACCCATTCCTTAGCATTAAGAGATGATGGTACAGTTTGGGCTTGGGGGTCTAATAATTATGGACAATTGGGTAATGGAACCAATACTGACAGCAACATTCCTATACAGGTAAATTCTCTTACTGATATTGCAAAAATTGCTGCGGGATCAGAAGCTCATTCACTTGCTTTAAAAAACGATAGCACAGTTTGGTCATGGGGATGGAATGTTGATGGTGAACTTGGTATTGGAAGTAATATCGATAGTAGCATACCGGTCCTTATAAGCAATTTAAACTCGATTACATCAATTTCTGGTGAAGGACATCATACGCTTGCCTTGCAAAATAACGGAACTGTTTGGACATGGGGTAGGAATTCTGAAGGGCAACTTGGTGATGGAACCAATATCAATAGCAATATTCCAATACAATCAGGGGCTATTTCAAATATAACTGATATTGCTGGAGGTTTCCGTCATTCACTTGCATTGAAAAATGACAGCACAGTTTGGTCCTGGGGTTGGAATACATCTGGCCAATTAGGAAATGGAACAATCATTGACAGCAATATTCCTGCACAGATCAATTCACTTGCTGGAATAACTTTTATTACAGGTGGAAATGACCAGTCCCTGGGAATTAAAGCAGATGGTACCGTATGGACATGGGGAAATAACTTATATGGTCAACTAGGAAATGGAACGAATTTTTATAGCAATAATCCAGTGCAGGTGATAGGATTATGTCCCATAATAAAATCAGCATTAAGTGAAATTCAAGAGCAAATCGCTGTTTCAATTTTTCCAAATCCAATGATAAACGCTGCAACCGTTTTTTGCGACAATTATCTTCATAGTGCAACTCTTACGTTTTATAATTCTTTCGGTCAAATTGTGAAACAATGGAGCAATATTTCCGGTAATTCAATTACGCTCGAACGCAACAATCTGAAAAGTGGACTGTATATAATTAGCTTAATTGATGAAGGCCATACGACTTTCAATAAACTGATCATTACAGACCGCTAAGCTATTATCGAAAATAATTTATCACTGTAAATGATCCAATTTGATTTGCCAATTTCAGATTAAC
>JANWID010000165.1 GCA_025450095.1 Bacteroidia bacterium
GAGGTTACTCCTGAAATTTCTCCAATGCAGGAATGGCTCAGCTACCGTATAACCGATCTTAAGAACACTTCTGCCAAAGTAATGCTGAATTGGGAAAAAATCGGGGTTGGATTCTTAGTTCAGGTTGATCTTAATGAAACTGTTTTGGCAAGTATTCGCCAGGAACTCCGGGGTCAGAAATATTATTCCTGGGAACCTTCTTCACAAGCTGCCGATTTTTGCCTTAAAAATAAAATCAATACGGATGAAGCCCTTCGTTGGGTGGATCATTCCATTTCTATTAAGGAAACTTTCAATAATCTAAATGTAAAATCTGGCCTTTTGGCATTCAAAGGTGATTCAAGCGGAGCTGCAAAAGCCAAATCCCGCGCACTGGTTGTTGCTGATGAACAACAACTGAATACATACGGTTACCAGTTGCTTGCAGAAGATAATAAGAAAGAAGCAATCGAAATATTCCGTCTGAATGTAAACCGTTATCCTGACTCCTGGAATGTTTATGACAGCCTGGGTGATGCCTACGATCAGAATGGAAATTACAAAGAAGCTATTACCAACTATAAAACTGCACTCGCAAAAGCTCCGGATTCTCAAAAGAAAAGAATCAGTACTACCATTGAAAAAATACAAAAGAAAAGCTGAAAGCGGTAACGTATGTAGATTATCATTACCATATTGTGCCATTTCTGACTTTGTTATGTTATTTTATTCTCTGTAACCTAAATTATTTAAACCAAACTTTGCCTAATAAAAACCACTACCAAAACCCAACACCATGCGCCAATTAAAAATTACTAAATCTATTACCAACCGTGAAAATGCTTCACTGGAAAAATACCTGCAGGAAATTGGAAGGGAGGATTTAATTAATGCGGAAGAAGAGGTTAAGTTGGCCCGCAAAATCAAACAAGGCGACCAGGCAGCACTTGAAAAACTTACCCGGGCTAATCTTCGGTTTGTGGTTTCTGTTGCCAAGCAATACCAGAACCAGGGCCTTAGTCTTCCCGACCTGATTAACGAAGGGAACCTCGGACTTATTAAAGCAGCAAAACGGTTTGATGAAACTCGTGGTTTTAAATTCATCTCTTATGCTGTTTGGTGGATCCGGCAATCAATTATGCAGGCGCTTGCAGAACAATCACGAATTGTAAGACTCCCAATCAACCAGCTTGGTTCGGTAAATAAAATCAAGAAAACATTTTCAATTCTCGAACAGAAATTTGAAAGGGAACCGAGTAATAGTGAGATTTCAATTGCACTCGAACTGCCGGAAGAAAGTGTTGCTAACACTATGAAAATTTCCGGCAAGCACGTGAGTGTAGATGCGCCTTTTGTTACCGGAGAAGAGCACAGCCTGCTCGATGTCCTCGAAAACCCTGATTCTCCGTTAGCCGATCGTACCCTGATGAATGAATCATTAGGTCAGGAAATAAACCGATCACTGGCTACGCTCACACAACGCGAGAGTGATGTGGTAAAACTTTTTTACGGAATTGGTTGCAGTCATAGCTATACCCTGGAAGAGATAGGTGCAAAATTCGATCTCACTAAAGAACGGGTTCGCCAGATTAAAGAAAAAGCAATCCGTCGCCTGCGGCATAATTCCCGCAGCAAACTGTTGAAATCGTATCTCGGTTAAGTTGAGAGGAACTTCTAAAAATCTACTTATATTTACCGCGTTATGTGAATTTTTTAAAATCCTGATCCCGACGTTATCGTAGGGATCAGGATTTTAAAAAATTCGCAAGGCTTGTCTAAGCGATTTTTAAAGGTTCCCCAATTTTTTAAGGCGGATGATTTCGTCCTTGAGCAAACTTACAGTCTGCTCGCACGCCTTTTTGAATTCTTCAAAAGCAGGTGGAATTCTTTCAGTATGGATTTGATCCCTTGAAAATTCCTCCAACTCTGCCACACTATTTTTAAGAAGATTTATCTTCAAAAGACTGATGGATGATTTCAGTTTGTGAATAGACTGAAATGTTGCAGGCCAGTTTTTTTCCTTAATATGATTCGATGATTCCCGGATCAGTTGTGGTATCTGACCAACCAGCATGTGTAAAAGACTTAATACATCATCAATGCTTCCGCTAAAAAGCTGAACAAGCTTTTCAGATGATTCTCTTACATCTTCTGTTGTTATAGTATTACCTTGCCGCCTATGGGAAGGTACTCTGGTTTCTTTTACACGTACCTGGATTAATATAGCAGAAAGCAACTCATGCGGACTGTATGGTTTCGTAATATAATCGCTCATTCCCATTGCCATTGCTTTTTCTTTTTCCTGTACGCTGGCATAAGCTGTAAGCGCGATAATGGGGATATGTGAAGCGGGTAGTGGTAATGTGGTACGAATAACCTGGGTAAGCTCATAGCCGTTCATTTCCGGCATTTGTACATCCATCAGAATAACATCAAATATCCTTGAGCTTAGCAGGCTAACTGCTTCTCTGCCATCGTTCGCAATTTCCACTTTAAATCCCATTTTAGTCAGCAGCTTGTTGGCCAGAAACTGGTTCACCTTGTTATCTTCCACCAGAAGCACTTTTACCTGGGATAAATCAGTTATGGCAACTTCATTTTTCAATCCACCACGTCCAGTGCTTTTTTTCAACGGAGCAAGCAGCTTAACGGGTAATTCAATTTTGAAAACAGTTCCTTCTCCCATTTTACTGTTAACCGAAATACTTCCACCCTGCAGTGCTACCAGTTGTTTAACTATGGAAAGTCCCAGGCCGGTGCCACTGTATAACCGGTTCCTGTCAGGACTTAGTTGTGTAAAACTCTCGAATATATGGTGGATGTCATTTTCTGATATTCCGATTCCGGTATCAGTAATGGTAAATAAAAGTTTTGCTGCCAGGTCTTTACTTTCGAGAACCTGAACGGAGAATGAAACACTGCCTTTATCAGTGAATTTAACAGCATTATTGAACATGTGTTGCAATACCTGGTTCAGTCTTATTGCATCACCGATAACAACTTCAGGTACCTGCTCATCAAAGCTGAGATTCAATTTGATGTTCTTTTCGTCAGCTTTAATTTTTACAACCTGTGCAATTCCCGATATGAAATCATGCAAAGGTATTTCGTTACTATCGAAGCTTACTTCACCTGAATTTATCTTTGAGTAATCCAGTATATCATTAATAATCGAAATGAGATTATTAGCGGAAAGCTTTATCGTATTTATATATTCCAACTGCTCAGCAGTAGGGTTTGTATCTGCAAGCAGGTTCGACATTCCCAGCACGCCATTCAGCGGAGTACGGATTTCATGACTGATATTAGCAATAAACTGATCCTTGTGAAGAATCGCTTTTTCAACCATTTCTTTTTCTCTTCGCGTTTCTTCCAGGTCGTGACCGAGTTGTATGCCTTTTGTCTTTAGTGCTATTTCTTCATTCATCAACTCACCTGATATCCTGGTGAATAGTTTATGATGATGTAGTGCTTTTTTGAAATCACCGGATTTTTCGTAAGCCTCCGCCAGGAATCCGTGAATAAGGTTCAACGGATATTTTACTTTAAGACCTTCGGCAATAGCCAATGATTCATTTAGTACTTGTATGGCTTTGTCGTATTCATTCTTTTCAATAAAAAGATTTCCGAAACTTTTTAACAGATCCGCTTTCAATAATAAATCGTCAGTAAGATTTACATAGTCGATAGCGTGATAAAAATATTCCATCGATTTATCAAATTCCTTCAGCTTGGTGAAGAGAATCGCCAGGCTCCCGGTAGGTTTCACCTGGAGTGCCGGAATTTTAAGCTCATCAGCAATCTTCAGACTCTTATCAAGGAATGTGAATGCATGATCTGTTTTATTCCACCAGTTGTAACAATTTCCAATATAAAAATTGGTGATTGACAACATGGATTGATCATTCAGTGTTTCGAAAATAACCAGTGCATGCTTATGGTTGTCTATTGCTTTCTCGAAATCACCCAGGGCCTTGTAAACATCACCAACGGAATTATATAACGTAGCAGTGAGCTTCTGGTCTGTAGCCGATCTGCTAAATTGAAGCGCTTTAAGGCGTGATTCAAGGGCTTTGTCAAAAATCCCTGTTTTAAAGCTGATATCAGAAAGCTGCTGCAGGCATTCGCAGCATTTCACCAATGCACCAGCTTTTTCAAAAACAATAGCGGCTTCATGATAGTTGTTGAGTGCCTCCCCGTTTTCTCCGTTTTTATAATAAATGGTGGCCAGCTCAAAAAGACATTCTCCCATACCGGAAGCAAATTGAGCGTTCCTGGAAAGATTCATCGCCTTTCTGAAAAATTCAACCGACTGCGCTTCATCAGCATCCCGTAATGTACGGGCAGTTTCAATCAGGTTGAGAATAATATCCTCGCTGCTTGAGCTCTCATTAATGGCGATATTCAGGGTGTTGTCCTGCATGGTCAGTAAACAAATATACGGCGAAAGTTCAATGCGGCACCATACTTTTTATGAAAATCAATTTTGAAATCATAAGTAAATATATTGAATATCAATAAATTAAAAATTACCCGGGTGTTTTTACCGGTACAGAACGAATGTCCCCGATTTTTTTTCAAGCTTTTTTTTGCCGTTCGACTGGAGGGAATCGTAACTAACCTGGTAAGTATAAAGGCCTTCCGGAACAGGTTTCTCATTCAGCTTTCCATCCCATGCGCCTGTAGTTCCCAGGCTGGATGTATTGAAAACTGGTTGACCCCAGCGATTGAAAATGATTATTTCAAAATTTAAAACATTGGTGCCATCAGCATAAAACAAATCGTTCCGGCCGTCATTATTGGGAGTAAATGCCCCGGGGATATAAAGTGTTTCCTTACAAAATTCAGTCACTGTAACGGAATCTGATTTCGTACAGCCACTGGCGTGAGTTATCAGAACATGATAAGTTCCAGGTTCTGTCACCGTAAAATAGCGGGTGGTGTCACCTCCGGGAGTCCAGTAATATGAAAGACCAATACCTGCATCCAGACTTAAGGTTTCTCCAATTTCGCTGCATAAAATTTTTTCATCTCCAAGTTCCGGATCCGGACTAACAATGATCCCAAGGGCGAAGGTATCGCGGGCAAAACAATGTCCGTTATTAACAGTAACCATATACGTACCACTGTCAACAACAGTAATTATAGCAGTTGTATCTCCGGTTGACCAAAGGTAAGAAGAGGAAGTGTTGGTTGCATCCAGGGTAACTGTGGTCCCATCGCACAGAATCGTGTCAGGCGGAAGTGTTACTAACGGTGGCGCAGATATGCTTACGGTAATTGAAATTGTTGATTGCATACCATGCCACAGATAAACTGTGTTTGCAGAAGGGCTGACAGTAAGAACATGATTGGGTGCAGGAAGGGTATCGTTGGGCGTAGTTTGAAGCGACCACCATCCGTTGGTATTTGTTGTTCCGGTAAGTTGTGTGGTTTCACCGGTACAAATCAGCGTGTCACCGCTTACCGATAACTGTTCTGAAACGGCGGTCACCGAAATATCATCCAAATAATAAAATGCTGCATCGATCATAGTGCTACACGCAGGAACAGGAACTGCAAAATTAAATGAAGTGGTAGAAGCGTCATTTCTGAAATTACCAAATACAATCTGATCCTCCAGACCCGTTCCGGTATAATATGAAGTCAGCTGGGTCCATGCAGAAGTATCAGCCACCACATTTGTCAATTCTGCCTGAGGGGCGAGTGGAATATAACCTGACCCGGCCTGGGCCAGGGGAGATGTGGCAAAGGCAATGCCCAGGCTATTTGTGGCATATCTGGAAAATGAAGATCTCTTAAAGTAAGCTGTTACTTTATAAAGCTGACCGTTGCTTAAAGGTGAAAGTAACGGAGCCTGTATATATGAACGTTCATTGGCCACACTTTTCCTGGTGAAAAACCCTGAATAACAGCTTCCGGTATGTGCCCCCGAAACTCCGGCATAATTAGATGGTACACTTACATCACTGCAATCGGGAATTGGTCCGTTAACATGGCAAAAGCTGAAAAGATCTGCCGGGGCTCCGGCATCATCCCAGGGAAATGCAAGACCTATTTCTCCTGCCCCGGACGGACAACCTGTTAATTGTTCGAAGCCAGGGTTAGGACAAAGATTCTGTGCACTGACATTTGAAAATGTCGTCGGCAGCAGGAGATAAGCTACTAATGCCGCAAGTTGTTTCATTTACCAGGTTCCTTCAGTTTTATATCAATGAGTTCAATACGCCGTTCAACAGCTGCATCCGGGTTATATACGGAGTTTCGTTTGTCAGTTAACAAATCACTTACGCCTTGCTTTGCCAGCATTTCTCC
>JANWID010000166.1 GCA_025450095.1 Bacteroidia bacterium
AAAATTCAGCTTTTCATCTAACAAAAATTCTACGGTACCGGCCCCGGTATAATTGCACGCTTTGGCAACCTGCACTGCACAACGTCCCATTTCCGATCGCATTTCCGGTGTAAGAACTGATGAAGGTGCTTCCTCGATTACTTTCTGGTGGCGACGTTGTACGGAGCACTCACGTTCGAATAAGTGCACAATATTGCCGTGATTGTCGCCCATAACCTGTACTTCAATATGGCGTGGTGATGCTACATATCTTTCAATAAAAACGGCTCCATCACCGAAAGCAGCAGTTGCTTCATTTACGGCCATCCGCATCATTTCTTCAAATTGCTCTGCATCACGAACAATTCTCATTCCCTTACCCCCTCCTCCTGCTGAAGCTTTGATGAGTATGGGAAATCCAACCTCGCGGGCAACATCTTTCGTTTTAGCGATATCGGAAATGGCGTAATCAGTACCGGGAACAAGCGGGATATTATATTTCTTTACCGCATCTTTCGCGGCAAGCTTACTTCCCATGATTTCCATGGATTCGGGTGATGGGCCAATGAGAATCAAACCGGCATCACGTACAGCTCTTGCAAAAGCTGCATTTTCAGACAAAAAACCATAACCCGGATGAATGGCTTCCGCCCCCGTTTTGCGTGCGGCTTCGAGGATATTTTCAAAAACAAGATATGATTGTGAAGAAGGTGAAGGCCCGATATGCACGGACTGATCGGCATATTTCACATGGGGTGAGCCACGGTCAGCATCAGAGTATACAGCCACCGTTTCTATTCCCATTTCACGGGCACTGCGCATTACACGCAACGCGATTTCTCCCCTATTGGCAACAAGTATCCTGGTAATACGTCTTAATTCCTTTTGCGCCATGAACGGCAAAAGTAAAAAAATAGCTGAACCCGGGAGTCGCAGTAAATTGTATTAAAGGGTATCCGGAAGCTTATTGGCTGCAAGGATATCGCTCTTTTCTTTTGCTGTGGGCATGGTACCAAAAATTATATCCCATATAGGCAACGAAACGCTAAAGGCATAATCATCCGATTTATAATGATGCAGGCTATGGTGCTTCCAGAGATATCTCAAAAAGTTAGAAGGCGGACGGAAACGGTGTATCGCATAATGAATGATCAGGTAAGTTGAATACCCGGAAGTGAAACCGGGGAAAAACAACCACACCCTCTCACCCAGAACCGGCCAGAATAAAAAGAAAAATATCAATGCTACCGTTATAGAAAGTAATGGAGGCATTGCCAGTCGGTCCTTATCGCGTGGATATTCATGATGCACCATATGAACAGAATATTTTATCCGCGCTTGTTTTTCATTAGCTGGTGTGAAATGAAAAAGGAAACGGTGGATCAGGTATTCTACCAGAGAAAACACAAACAAGCCAAGCGGAAACAGGTAAAGGAGCTCCAGCATATTCACGTCTGTTTTCCATGCTGCATAGATGATACAGCCTAACGCGATTGTATAAAACATAAAAACCGGAACAATAAAAGATGTCCGTGTCAGGCGTTCCAGAATTTTGTTGTTGAATAATTGCGTGGTGCCTTTGTTGGATATGCGAAATTCTGTCATAGCCGTAGAAGTTTAAAAAACAAATATAAATAAAAACGATAATTTAATAAAATCAGTCCAAACTGTCTTTCAATACAATAAAGCCAATTATTCTGTACAATAATTTAGCCAGCGTATATTCAGAGAGGATCTGGTCGGGACGTGGAGCAACTTCCACAATATCGAATCCCACTACATTTTTTAATTGGATGACCTTATGGAGAAACTCGATCGTTTCATTCCAAAACAGTCCGTTAGGCTCTGCGGTTCCCACGCATGGTATAACGGAAGGGTCGAAGCCATCGGCATCGATTGTAATATAAACATCATCACCCAGGGCGGCTATGGCCGACTCCATCCAGTAGGGGTCACGGCGGAGCCTGTGTGCATAAAAAGTGTGAATGTTAGCTGACGCCTTTATCAGGTCGGATTCTTCACGGCATTGTGCCCGTATGCCCACCTGAACCAGGTTAACACCAAGATCATGTACCCGTGCCATCACTGATGCATGAGAATAGATATTATCGTGGTATGATGCACGCAGATCGCTGTGTGCATCGATCTGAAGCACCGATAACCCGGGATATTTTTTCAGGTGCGATTTAACAAACCCCAATGTAACGGTATGCTCGGCTCCCAAGGAAATTACAAACTTACCATCCGCGATCAGTTTGTCGGTTGCCGATTCAATAAGTCCGATAGCTGCCGCATCGACCTTGTCGGAAAAATCAATTGGTTCCAGGGTTGCAATCCCACCTTTGCGGTATGATTCAACATCCAGCTCTTCATCATAAAACTCCACGAAATGCGAGGCATTTATGATCGCTTCCGGTCCTTTTGCCGAACCCTGTATATACGAAGAAGTGTGCTCGTACGGGGCCGACTGAATTACAAACTTCGAATTTTCGTAATTGTAAAGTTCAGGTTCGGGAATTCCAAGAAAATTTGAATCCGTATCGTAAACTTTCATTTTACTTTTTCAAAACTTCAGCCACGCGATCGGCAGCTTCTATTAATTGAATTGCAGAGTATACTTTAAGTCCCGAATCGTCGATGATACGTTTGGCTTCATCAGCATTGGTTCCCTGGAGGCGAACGATGATTGGAACGGGAATCTTGCCAATGCTCTTATACGCATCCACTACACCCTGTGCAACGCGGTCACAACGCACAATACCACCAAAAATATTGACCAGGATCGCTTTTACATTAGGGTCTTTAAGAATAATGCGGAAGGCCTGTTCCACACGGGCTGCATTAGCGGTACCACCTACGTCCAGAAAATTGGCCGGCTCACCACCAGCAAGTTTAATAATATCCATAGTTGCCATAGCAAGTCCGGCACCGTTAACCATACAACCTACATTACCATCCAGTTTTACGTAGTTCAGATTATGTTCACCAGCTTCCACTTCCGTGGGATCTTCTTCCGTCACATCACGCATTGCTGCATAATCGGGATGACGATACAACGCGTTTTCATCCAGGTTCACTTTTGCATCCACGGCAATGATCTTATCGTCGGAAGTTTTTAATACCGGGTTAATTTCAAACAATGATGCATCGATAGATTCATATGCTTTGTAGAGAGATGTAACAAACTTTGTCATTTCCTTGAAAGCTTGCCCGCTCAAACCCAGGTTGAATGCCACTTTTCTTGCCTGGAACGGCATGAGTCCGGTTTTAGGATCTATTTCTTCCCTGAAAATAAGATGTGGTGTATGTTCCGCAACAGCTTCGATATCCATTCCGCCTTCCGTAGAATACATAATGATATTTCTTCCACTCTGGCGGTTCATAAGAACACTCATGTAATACTCTTTTGGTTTTGAAGCACCGGGATAATAAACATCCTGGGCCACCAGAACCTTATTTACTTTTTTGCCATGTGCACCAGTTTGTGGAGTAATGAGCTGCATTCCGATGATTGCGCTGGCTTTTTCCTTTACCTCATCCAGACTTTTGGCCACCTTAACACCTCCACCCTTACCTCTTCCGCCTGCATGGATCTGGGCTTTGATCACCCACACATCTGTGCCTGTTTGTTTGTGAAGTTCTTTTGCCGCTTCCACAGCCTGTTTGGGGGATTCAGCAACAATTCCTTCCTGGATAGCAACGCCAAAACTCTTAAGAATGGATTTCCCCTGGTATTCGTGAATGTTCATAGTAAATAGGTCTCAAAATTAAGTCGCAAAAGTAGCATTTTTTCATCCATGCTAATTCGTGATGCACACAAATAAAAAACCGGCTGTTAAGCCGGCTTATGATATTTTTTTGCCTGGGGAACAAACTTCCGGATATCTGCAATCCGGGTCGCATCCGAGGGGTGTGTGCTGAGTAATTCCGGTGGCTTTGCTCCTGTATTAATCTTTATCATCCGCTCCCAAACTTCCGGGGCTTTTGCAGGATCATACCCTGCAAGAGCCATGAAGATCATTCCCAGCTTGTCGGCTTCCGATTCATGTAGTCGTGAAAATGGCAGTATAACACCTACTGTTGAACCAACACCATAAGCGGTATGATACAAGGCACGGGTCTGTGCTGGTTTATCAGCCATATAAACATCCAGTGCAACTCCTCCGGCTTCCGCAAGCAGCATTTGGCTCATCCTTTCATTACCATGGCGTGCAATTGCGTGAGCGATTTCATGACCCATCACAAATGCAAGTCCTGCTTCGTCTTTTGTTACCGGAAGCAATCCGGAATACACTACCACTTTCCCACCTGGCATACACCAGGCATTAATTTCTTTTGATTCCACCAGGTTGAATTCCCATTTATATCCTTTAACCCGGTCGGCCATTTTATTTTGTGTCATGAATGTCGCAACCGCTGCTGCAATCCTGTTTCCTACATTTTTAACCATCCTGGCATCAGCGTCATTAGTTGAAACGGGAGGATTCTGGCTTAGAAATTCATTATAAGAAGTAAGACTCATGGCGATGAGTTGACTCTCCGGAATCATGTTCATTTGCTTACGGTTGGTTAACGGCACCTTTGCACAAGCTGTAAGAAGCAATGTAAGCAACAGGAAATTGATATATTTTTTCATCACAATCGGTTTATATATTTGGTTCCGGTTTCATGTTAAAAAATCATACCAAATATAAAAACCGGGTTTTTAATAGTTTAAACGTTTATTTTACAAAAAAAAGTTTGTATTTTAAATTATTATTATCATTTTTGATCTGACAAAGAACACCCCCGGTGAACCTGAAAACGCTAGATAAGGAACATGCAATTCATGTGTTGAATCTTGTCAGTATGGTGATGGCTTTTGGCGTAACCTGCTATTTTTTCGACACCATTGTTACAAATCACATGATGAAATTAATTGGCGATCTGCTGATAACTCCGGTATTCATGGCCGATCGCATATTGGGGATTTTTGGTATGGCCCCGGTTTCTGGAAATTTCCTGATTATGTTCTTCATTCTCTGGTTCAGCTATGCTCTTCCCATGCGTCGTCTTCACCCTTTTTTGATGGTAAAAAACCATCGCCCGGAAGACCTTCATGCCTGGTATCTTGACCGGAATACCCGTCATTGAAAGCACTGCCTGTCCTCTATTGGATTTTCGATCGGTTTTCACCTAATTAACAATACTTATTCTCCGAATTAATTTCAGCCGAGAATTATGACTGTTTCGCACTGAAACAATGAATTGGAATTTATGCTGGTGACTTGCCGCCCGGGTCCCGACTGAAATGTCGGGATGCAATCCCGGGCTAAGAAAAATGAGGATCTGAGATCCGATTTACCGGAACATCGAATCGGAATTTATGATGGTGACTTTTTTGACATTCAGCTTGTAATTAGCTACCACATCGTCTTCCTTTAAAAGTGTTTCGGGTAATGTTGCTTTCAAAGCATTGGAATAAGCCATGGGTGAAGCATCATTATTAAGAAGGCTTTTCTTTAGGGGTTCCGCTTCGCTGTCGTCCGTAACAATGGTGACAAACATATTCTCTGTTTGCCAGTATTTCTTAATTGCGGCATTGACCTGTTCCAGCGTAAGTGATGCTAACAGGTGATCCATTTCCGAGATATAATCAGTTCTTCCATAGAAACGACTATCCATTAAAAACCCAAGTTGTTTCGAAGGTGTCTGCACATACAATTTCATATAAGAACGGAGAAAATCGCGTGTCAGCTCAAAATCTGCCTGCGACATTCCATTGTCGATCATTTGCTGCATTTCACGCAATGCCATCCGGAGTGCAAAATGCGCATGCCCGATTGGAATTGCTGACAGCTCTTCATATTGTTTTTTCAATCCTTCTGCAGTCTGCACAGGACGGATCCAGATGCTGAAGTAATTGCTGCTACGTGGCACACCAGTGGCAGGGAGCATGTTTCCTCCGCCGTTTTCATACCATTCGATATAAGAGTAATCGCCATAATTCATCGAACGCTGCTCTCGTATTTTCTGGTAAAGCCTGGAATAAGATTTCCGGTGCTCTCCCAGCCACGAATTTGCAACCATAAGAGCTGCGAAATCATTTTCCTTACGGGTAATTGGTAAAGGGAAACCGGTGAATATAGCAGAACCCAACGCATTACTTTTGGAAATTATTTCCACATTAATACCCAGCGGTTTTATAGCCTTTCCAGGTTCAATCATTTTAGATGCAGGTTGTATTTTTTTAAAAGCTGTATCGAGCTTTTTCATCAATTCGTCGGAATAATTACCGGCAATTCCGATCATCAATCCGGTACCCGTGAATGCATTTTTATAATGATGTTTAACATTTTCGATGGTAAGATTTTCAATTCCCGAACTGGTGCCATTCACCATATGCTGGTAGTTGGTTCCCCGGAAAAGCAGATCTTCCAGTCCCATTTTACTGTATTCTTCATCGGAAGATGCCCGGATGACTTCATTCACATAGTTCAGCTGGTTGGATTTAATCCTGAGAAAATCTTCTTCGTGAAAACCTGGCTCCATGAAAAAATCGATCAGCAGGGGAATCATCATGCTCTCATGATCCTTATGAAATTCGAAACTAAAAACAGTTACTTCCTTATCAGTGGATGCATTCATGCGTGCCGCCCAGGGATACATCATATCCTTAACCTGTCCGGAAGTAAGTTTTTGGGTGCCCCCATCCATCAGCAGGCTCGCTGTAAGCAAGGTGAGTCCTTCCTGTCCTTTGGGATCAGAAAAAGAACCGGTGCGAAACATAATACGCACTACAACCTTATCGGAATTAGGCAAAGGCAGCTGAACAAATTCCAGTGCTGACGCCGCTCCCGGGATCATTGCCATCAGCATCAATAAAATATTTCGCATTGCAAAATTGTGAACATGTTGCTTTGGTGATATTCGGTTTATCATAAACTTCTTTTTAATCGTTGTGAGAATTTTTTAAATCGCCTGGTTTCCTTTTTAAGGTTAAATAGAAATAATTATTCGAGCACCGGCTTATCATCAGGTGAAATGGTAGCAATGGTTAAATTATCCGGTACCAGGTATTTTTTAGCAACCCGCTGCAGGTCCTGGGGCGTGACTGATTCAAACATTTCGTAAGAGCGGTTAATGGCGTTCGGGTCACCGGTAACCCACACATATAATGACACCGAATTGGCTATTGCATCAGGACTGTCCATCGACATGGCGAATGAATATCTAACCCGGTCCTTTGTTTCTTTAAGAATAGCATCACTTACGGCTACGGTTTTCATTTTTTCAATTGCTTCCAGTATTTGTGCTTTAACAGAAGCCATGCTTTCGGCCTTTACCAGGGATGCGCTAGCGCCTACAAGGTAGGGATCACGCGAGGGATAAAGATCCCCTGAAAGATTACGGGCCACCTGGTCTTTCACCACAAGTTTTTTATACAGATCAGAGCGTTCTGAAAACAGGATCTGCAAAAGCAGGCTCAGGGCATGGTAGTCGTTATTAGAGAGCGAAAAAGCAGGTCCTTTAAAATTGAGATCAAGATATGGCGGGAATTGCGGTACTTTCAGATGAAAATATCGTGTTCCGGTCTGTGCGGGTTCCTGCGGGATATTCGTAACATAATTACCCCGTTCCCAACTACCGAAATATTTATCGGCAAGTTCATTTACTTTTTCAGCAGTTACATCTCCCACTACAATAATGGTACAGTATTCCGGTCGATAGTATCTTTTGAAAAATTCTATCGAGAATTCATACTGGTTCGGCATATCCACGATATCATCAAAAAAACCCATCGTGGTATGTTTGTAAGTATGCATATCGAACGCAGCATTATTTGTTGCCTCATACAGCCTGCTGTATGGACTGGAGTTATTTTTCGTATATTCACCCTTCACATCGCCGGCTTCCGTTTTGAAATCCTGTACCGAATACTTTAGGTTGCGGAACCTGTCGGCTTCCAGTTCAAACATAGTTTCAAGCTTCGAAGCATTACCGGTCATGTGGTAAACGGTGCGGTCGAGCGAGGTGTTGGCATTAGCAGATGCGCCAATCGACTTCATCACATCCGAATATTTTTCTTTTG
>JANWID010000167.1 GCA_025450095.1 Bacteroidia bacterium
ATGTATATAAGAGGGTAAGAAAACAGAGTGAGCAATACGTTTAATATAAGCCAGAAAAGGTTAGTCTCGTCAATTGCCGCCAGGGTACCTTCGTGAATAACTGCGAGAGCAACATAGCAAACCATATAGGAAAGGAATATCATTCCTGCGGAAATAAAGAACTGGGCACGTTTCCTCAGATTGGTAACACTGAAAATAGTTACCATCCCGGCAATGGTTTGCATGAATACAAATTCATAACCGTTTGGAGCAACAGATCCTAAAATCAGAACGGTGATAACATGAGTAAACAATGCCAGGCGGGTATCGAAAAATACGCGTGTTACTATGGGAAGAATACAAACCGGAACAATATACAAGCTGAGCGACGGCATTTTCATGATGCCGGTATAAGCAGCACAAACCAGGATCACAAGAGTGAAAATCAGAGTTAACTTGCGATTATCCGAAAAGATATCTTTCCGCAGTACAGCCAGGAAAATAAGCAATACTGCCAGAGCGATCGCGACAATCACAAACTGTCCCCAGTAAATATCGCGGGTAGTTTCTTTATCCGTTTCCGCCGATTCCGTAGCATTCTTAAGTGATTCAAGCACCAGTAATTTTTCCGGAGTAACCAATTCTCCCCGTGATATTACCAACTCTCCTTTATTTACCATGCCATGAGTTGGAGAAACAGCAGCTTCCTTTTGATTACGTATTTCATCAGTAAGCTCCCCATCAAAAAAAACATTGGGAGAAATAATAGTACCCAATAAAGAATCAAGTTCTCTTTCCTGCTGGCTATTGGAAAGTCTTCTGTCATTTCGGATTTGGTTAATGGCAGCATCCGGTAGCAAAATCTCAGAGACGTTATGATTTTCCGCCACTTTTCCTTTCACAAGCACCATCTGGCCCTGTAATGCATCTACCTGGTCCAGATCGCGCAGGATGCCGGTATTAAAAACGCGATTTAACTTGGAAACACCGGTAGCTCGCACAAAATTTCTATCGGATTCAAAATAATTTCCTTCATTTATTTTCCGGTCCAGTTCCAGAATCGCTTTCAGCCGGACTGTAGTGTCCATCAGAAAATGCGGCAACACATTTTTCCGTGCACGTTGTTTCTCAAATTTAAGGGAGTCTTTATCTTTGAAAATCGCGAAGTCAAAAGGAGCTGAAAGATCATCGTTGTTCCACGCCTTACCTTTCTGAAAGTCGAATTTATAACGAACCTTATGCGGAAGCAGGGTAGCAATAACTGCAACGGTCAGCAGGATAATAAATCCCTTGAGTATGTTTTCGTGACTGTTAGAAAGATAGATCAGGAATTTCTTCATGGCAGGAATCCGGAGGTAACCGGCATGCTAAAGTAACCCTGCCCGGTGAATTGTCAAAACCTGGCTTAAAGTGTTTTTAACAAAATACTAAAGGAAAAATAAAAACAAGCCTGTAAGCCGGATTCTGTCCGTGAAGCGTGCGCGTAGCGCTCTGCTTCATGGTTCTATCATTTATCTGGGACCGCCATCACTGACGGCCTCCATCGGTCTACCCGCGGCATAGAGCGGACCACTCCTGTTACGACTTTCGCCGCAACCGCCGTTTACATGGCCTTTCAACCCACAAGGTTTACCCGTACCGTTGTCGCCACCGGTACCGTGAGCTCTTACCTCACGTTTTCACCCTCGCCCTCCGAAGCTTTGGCGAAGCCGAAGCGAAGTAGGGCAGTATAGTTCTCTGTGGCACTTTCTGTCATCCCGGCATTGCTGCCACGATGCCTTCCTGTTAGGAAGTGTGGTGTCCTGTGTTGTCCGGACTTTCCTCTCTCTGTTTGTGACAGCGAGCGATAGAACGGCTTGTTTTTATTTGAAACAAAGATACAAATCCACAATCGCATTGAAGATCTAAAATGGAGGCTATATTTGCACCTCCAACTTTAAAATATGAAAACCATCATCAATACTAATGCAGCTCCGTCGCCGATAGGCCCCTACAGCCAGGGTGTTCTGGCAGGGAACACCCTCTACGTATCAGGACAAATTGCTATCAATCCTGAGAACGGAAAAATGGTACAACAGAGCATTTCAGAAGAAGCTGCTCAGGTGCTTAGGAATATTGAGGCGATCCTGAAAGAATCAGGAATGGACTTCAGCAATATTGTTAAAACCACTATTTTTCTGAAAAACATGAGTGATTTTTCAACAGTGAATGAAATTTATGGTGCTCACTTTTCCGGACAATTCCCCGCAAGGGAAACGGTGGAAGTGGCGAAACTTCCCAAAGAAGCCAATCTCGAGATTGCAGTGATCGCTGTGCGTTGAATTATTTTTCCAGATTCATTTTCAACACCTCATTCATTCGCGTGGGATAATCGGTAATAACACCGTCAACACCCCATTGCTTCAGCCTGATCATTGCTTTCGGATCATTAACGGTCCAGGGAATAACCCGGATATTCTTTTCGTGCAGAAGTGTAATATCTTTTTTCCGGACGAACCTGAACCAAGGTCCATACATATCCGGGGTAAATCCCAGCTTTGTCAGGTTGAACCGAATACTACGTATATTCTCTACCAGGTATCCAAGTTTTACCGGCGCACTTGCTTTATGCAGGATTTGAAGGATACGAACATCAAACGACTGTATCCAGGTGCGATGCGTGATATTTTTTTGATTCACAACATCTAAAACCAATTTCACAAAAACATCAGGAATGGGATGAAACACATCATCCCCTTTGGGTGAACTTTTAATTTCGATATTATAACGAATGTTATCCAGTCCTTTTGTTGTTATATAATTTTCAACGGAATCTATAACATCCGTTAACAGTGGTTTTCCCACTTTCAGTTTTTCCTGTTCAGGAAATCGTTTATTCACGGTTACACCACAATCATAAAGCAAAGCCTCCTCAGCAATCATTTTATAGATATTATGGTCGCGTTCTTCACTCCTGGAGATGGATTTTCCAAAGGGCGTCCTGCAAATGTGATATGACATATACGGCTCATGAGAAACCAACACTTTATGATCGGATGTAATAACCACATCCATTTCAAGAGTAGTGACACCGGCGTCAATTGCGTTCAGGAAAGCAGGAATGGTGTTTTCAGGCATCTCTCCCCTGCATCCTCTGTGACCTTGTAAATCAAATTGTGCCCTACTCTCTTGCATTGATGTTAAATTAATCAGAATTAGCAAAAAGAATTTCGAAATAAATCCAACCCATGAATGCATAATCTTACTCAGGCAGATAGCCACCGTTGCCGGAAGTTAAGTTGTGAACGGGTACAACCACCATCGGTGACAACAGCATATTTATTATAAAAAGTTTTCTTGCTGCTTTCCACTATAGTCTCTCTGATTTTCCTTCCGGAAGCAGTTAACAACGTGTACTTAGAATCCGGATTCATCCGGATCAGATCATGCAGGTTATTTTCAATGCGGATATTATTTATTGCAATAATTTCATCGTCCTTCATCAAACCTGCTTTCGCTGCTGGTGAGCCTGGCAAAACAGTATTCACAAATATTTGTCCCGATCGGTTTTCAATTCGAATACCTGATTGGCTTTCATGCAGCAAAGGGGAAGGAGTTTCAACCAGTTTTAATCCGGCGAGAGAAACTACTTCTGACAACATACTTTCCAGTGAAGCAGCTTTAAAAACATAGCTTTTGAAAAAATTACCAAACTCACGGTTAGCGGCAATTTCCGATACTTCCCGGAAATCGGCAGGCGTGTAGCCCTTGCCTTTTTTCGCATAGTCGAAATACAACACACGCATTACATCATCCAATGATCGTTTTGAATTTGTTGCTGAACGGATCATGAAATCAAGAATCCAGGCTAGCAAACATCCTTCATCATAAATAGATGTTTTCCTTCCGGGAATACCCGGCACATAGCCATCGAGCCATGTATCAAATGATGATTCCGACACAGAATAATTGAATCGCCCGGGATTGTCCATGTGCTTTTGAAGCCGAACAGAATATTCCTTTAACAGATCATGAATATTAAAACACCCGGCCCTGGCCAGGAACAGGTCACCGTAGTAGGTAGTAACGCCTTCATAAACAAATCCTGATTCAGAATAATTTTCCCTAGTGAGATCATAAGGCAGCATTTCCACAGGGCGGATGGTTTTCACATTCCAACAATGAAACAGTTCATGCGATGCAACACCAACTAACTCCTTGTACATTTCCGGTTGCATCAGCCTGTACCCAGGACCAAGTGCGAGTACAGTGGAATTCAAATGCTCTACACCGTGATAGAACGTAAAAGGCAGTAACAAAACCAGGAAATGAAAATCGTTTGCAGGGAACAACTTCATAGTTTTCAACTGAACTGCAGTAAATGCCTTAAAATCGCTGATGATCCCGGGCCAGTCGGGAACGGCATTGCCATACAACCAGATGTTGAATTTAATCCCATCTAACGTATAGTGCGCATGGGATAATGATGGTGAAACCATAAAAGGGCTATCCACTAACCGGTCAAAATTTTCTGCAATCAGCGTGTGTTTATTCTTTTGCCGCAATCCACAGGCAACCTTCCAGCTTGTCGGAACTTCGAGCTTTACAGTACATTTTTCATCTTCCCTTCCTGGTACATACATACAACAGTGAACCGGGTTGATGTAAAGCAGGTCGTGATCAAGATAACAGGCCCCCGCATCAGGTTGTGACGCAAAATACCGGTATTCAATAATCGCCTGCTTCGCCTTTCCAGTAATTCGCCAGCGATCCTTGCTGATTTTCTTTACTTGTAACGCAATTCCTTTCTCATTTTTAGCAATAAATTCTTTGATGTTTTTCGCAAAATTACCAAGCTCATACCTGCCAGGGCGCCACGCCGGAAGCTGCAGCTCGAACGTATCGTTTTTAAAAGGTTCGTTAATAATCTGACGTATGGAAACAAACCGTTCAAGAGGTGCGGTAATTGCGAAAATATATTCCATATAATTTTAAATTACAATTGATTACAAGAGCAAAAGGACATTTCAGCGATTACACGAATATACCTATCTTTGCCCCTGCGAAAATAAAAAACAGGAAATGAATTACGATGTATTGGTAATAGGAAGCGGACCTGGTGGGTATGTTGCTGCAATCAGGGCTTCTCAGTTAGGACTAAAGGTGGGAATCGTTGAACGGGAAAGTCTGGGTGGTATTTGTCTGAACTGGGGATGTATCCCAACCAAAGCCCTTATAAAAAGCGCACAGGTTTTTGAATATATCAAGCATGCTGATGCGTATGGTATAAATGTTCAGGGAGCAAGTCACAATTTCGAAGGAATAATCCGTCGAAGCCGTGATGTGGCAGATGGCATGAGTAAGGGCGTGCAATTCCTGATGAAGAAAAATAAAATTGATGTGATACAGGGTTATGCAAAACTTGCTGGTGGAAAGAAAGTAGAAGTAAAAGCGCCGGATGGTTCTGTTCAGACAATAGAGGCAAAACATATTATTCTTGCAACTGGTGCACGTTCACGTGAGCTCCCCAACCTGAAACAGGATGGTAAGCGTATATTCGGATACCGTGAAGCAATGAACCTTCCAGCTCAGCCACGTTCACTCGTAGTAGTCGGATCCGGAGCCATTGGAGTGGAATTCGCATATTTCTATCATTCAATCGGCACAAAAGTCACCATCGTTGAATTTATGCCCAATGTAGTGCCGGTCGAAGATGAAGAAGTATCAAAGCAACTGGCACGGTCCTTTAAAAAATCCGGAATTGAAATTATGCTGGAATCCACTGTTGAAGGCGTTGATACTTCCGGCCCGATATGTCGTGTTCAGGTAAAGAATAAGAAAGGTGAAATGGTGGTGCTCGAAGCCGAAGCAGTTTTATCGGCAGTAGGTATTACCCCGAATATTGAAAACATTGGTCTTGAAACTGCAGGCGTGATCACCGATAAAGGAAAAGTTGTGGTGAACGATTTTTATCAGACTAACATCCCGGGCATATACGCTATCGGCGATATTGTGAAAGGTCCGGCATTGGCACACGTCGCTTCCGCAGAAGGAATTATTTGCGTAGAAAAAATCGCAGGACACCATCCTGAGCCTCTGAATTACGGAAACATTCCGGGATGCACTTATTGCTCTCCGGAAATTGCCTCGGTTGGTTATACAGAAAAAGCAGCCATAGAAGCGGGTTATGAAATTAAAGTTGGAAAGTTTCCCTTTTCCGCATCCGGTAAAGCCAGTGCTGCCGGAGCAAAAGACGGATTTGTAAAATTGATTTTTGATGCCAAATATGGTGAATTTTTAGGAGCACATATGATTGGCATGAACGTGACTGAAATGATAGCTGAAGTGGTTGTTGCCCGTAAACTGGAAACAACAGGTCATGAAATCATAAAATCAGTTCACCCACACCCTACCATGTCGGAAGCTATTATGGAAGCGGCGGCGGCAGCGTA
>JANWID010000168.1 GCA_025450095.1 Bacteroidia bacterium
ACCAGAACCTCTAACCACGGTATCCGGTGCAGGTATAATCCTGAATTCCTGAGATTGACTATCATAAGATAACAACCCTTCTGCAGAAATTATTTCCTGGTCGGCAGTTCCCCGTCGTTGTGAAATAAAAGATCCATAAGCTGAACTTGAATCGCGTGCAAACCAGATGGCGGAATACAATTTTTCGCCAACGTCATTTACAGGAGACTGAACAGGAACATTTACACCCTTAGGATCAATTTCTGCTGCAAAGCTGAACCAGTTTTGCTGGACATCGGTCCAACTATGATTCGCATGTGCAAATCCTGTAAAGAATGGACTGGGTCGTGAAGCGCGAATCGACATTCTGCCTTTATACTGAATATTCGGGCTCAGCATGAAGTTCAATGAATCGGATACCTCACCGTGCGCAAATGTCTGGTAAGAAGTATCGACACCGATCTGCGTCATCTTCAGCAAATGTTTTACTTTCAGCTGATCTACGTATTCATAATCCCCGGTGCCGTTATAATTCCGTCGGGCGGTAATATTAATGGTTGCATTGGTTATAGTATGATAACGGGTTGAGGTGTTGGCAACCACCCTGGCTTCCAATAACGGCCGCATATATGCGTTTTTCTCAATTACTACCTTTCCGTCGCCCGGGATGATGGATGCATCGGCAACATTGATTTCTTTCACCTCATTGGCTTTTATAAGGTAGTCAGTCAGGTTGTAAGAGGCATCTGGTGAAAACCACCGGAGTGAATCCTGGGAGGGATTGATCGACACAAATTCAGATCCTGCAATATTCATAGCAGTTTTATCCTTGGGTACAGTCATTCCAAACGCTACGTTCTTGTCATCCATGATCCATTTGAACTTTTCGATGTAGCTGATATACTGGTTCAAAGGAAATGTAACGTATGATCCTACACCGTTAGAAGAAAATTCACCGAACCTTTTTTCAAGATCGATGAACGATTTCATATTGGTGGTGGTCAGTGCTGCTAATGTAGGGTCGTTTGATTTCAGGGTGAAATCAGAAGTGTCGGAAGCAAAAGTTATCCCTTTAAAGTTGATGAGTTTGGAAGCCACCTGTGCCTGGTCGAATGATGCGATTCCATTTCCGGACAATCCTGTTTTGGCCAGCAACAAGTTACCATCATGCGACACCTTTCCATCATACATATCAAACGGAGTGGTTTTTTTGAATACAAACATTTTGTCTTCCTTCGGTCGCCAGTTTATATATACTCCTGTTGCCTTGCCGGAAGGATATTCCACACTCCCTAAAAGTTGTCGTGTCATTGTAAAATCGTCAACATCGGCATTGGCAGAATCGGGGAAAAACAACACATCTTTCGAAACCGACATGCTGTTCAGATATTTGATTTTACCATCTCCATGCAAACCGCTATTACTTAAATCGAGTTTTTCATAGTAGTTGCCCCTACCCGCATAAGCTGGTAAACCGGCATCGTCAAGCTCTTTTTTGAAACCGAGGGATAAATCATCCTGTACTTTAAGTGTTTCTGGAATATCAGGAAATATTCCGGCTGAAGTCAGGGCCCCATCAAATTCGAGTCCTGCTGGATCAAAGTTATCCAGGCTGTCGATCATAAACGGAGCAACCTTAAAATAGAAATTACTTCGGTTATAAACACTATTGAATATCCACGGATAATCATAATAAACATAGGAATGATCTTCGCTCTTAAATTTCGGGTATTCGGGACTCTTCTGGTAAGATGATTTGTTATCAATCCTGTCGATTTGCAAATGCCCCGTTACATTTTGCAGTACGCTTTTAAGTGGGATGAGTGGAATCCTTCCGTCAGGCAGTACGGTATCGGATGGAATTTTTAAGCTGAGTGAGTCGATGGCTTTCAGGTGCACATTAAAATCATCGTAGTTGAATGCAAATTCCTTACCCACGAAATCCAACCGGCCTGCATGCACCCTTCCGTTGAAAGTAAAATCACGATTCTTTTTTAAGGTCAGTTCCTGTTCGAACGGTACACAAAAAACATTTTGCGTATCACTCAAACTCACCCTGGCCACTCCGCGCATATCAATATCGTAATTCAACAGGTTGATAGTTGCATTGGGCTTGCCACTGATTTGCGATGAAAACTCAATGATATCATAATCCGTTTTACCTACGCTTGCACTCAGGTAATAATAGAGCCTGTCCTTAATCACAGCCCTATCGGTTGATTCGTCATAAGCAAGAAATCCCTGGGTGCTTAACGATAAAAAGAAACCTCGCACTTCCGATTCATTCATGCGCACATACGCCGCATATTCGGGGACGCTTATTACACGAGTCTGAAATTTTTCGCCGTATTGTTTAATCGAATAAAGTGGATTCACGTCGGCAATACCCTGCAATTTCTGGTATCTCTGGGACCTGAAATAATTTGAGGATTCAAAAAATAATTTCACTTCCCCTTCACCGCTGATCATTTTGAGATCAATCAATGGATCATCGATCTTCCAGGTCATGGCATCAAAATACATGTCGACATCATGAAAAGAGTCCGTGTAAGGAATGCCATTCGATTTTCCCGACGGGCGGATCAAAGTCAGTTCACGTTCGCCGCTGATATATTTAAACTGAACCGATGGATGATAAATGGAATCCTTCTCCATATAAAAAGTCACAGCAACATTATCGGACACTATACGATCGGGTTTCATGACGAAACTCTGAGCAGCCGCTACCAGGAATGGTTTATTGTTTCTCTTGAAAGTAATAGTCGCAGCACGGTCCTTCCCTCCCGAACCAATCATTTTGGATCCATGCATTGAAAAACCACCTTTATAACTTGCATCCTTAATTAATTCCTTAATTTCAAGATTCATGTTATAAGAACGGAAACGAGGATAGGTTGCATCTTCGGGTCCGCTAACAACGAGCAGTTTTTCCTGCAGTCTTCCCAAAAGGGGTTCTTTAAAAATCTGCTTGTTATAAAAGGTAACCGAGTCTGCTTCAAAATCGGAACCGGTTACATCAATCATGAATTTTTTTAATTCGGCATACACTTCATTTTTAGGAAGTGCGGCCCGATCCCAATATATTGTTCCACCACTTGCATAAAATCGTTTGAGATTCGGGTAATATGCTCCCTGTGTGTTGTGGATGACAACACTGTCACCTTTCGATGTGCAGGAAAGATCTATTTTCCCAAAAACAATTTTGGGCAGTGAATCAAATTCGAATGTATAATTGTTTCCCGACGATCTCCATTTTGGTGACGATGATGAAAACAATGTGTTGGTTGCGAATAAATCGTAGCAAACATCCAGGTAACTTGAAAAATTCCGTACAGATCCGGTCAGTAATTTATCGATTCCTGCATGCCAGTTATCAAAACTCTGACCCGTCTGACTGCTTTCTGCAAAACCAATCAATGCATTCAGGTAATTGCTGAAATCAGGAAATGCTTTCAGCCTTTTTTTAAGCATCGCATCGGTAATATTATAAATTCGTTCCTGTTGCGAAGGGTTAAATTTTCCATTCCAGGCAACTGTGAACCGTTCAATCAATTTCTCCGATTCTTTTTTATTGGTGGCCGCAAGAAATGTTTCCATCTCCGTTAAAAACTTCACAGGGTCGTGTGTAAAATTCTTAAGGGTTTGCGCATGGATTGTGTTATTGATAAAAAACAACAGAAAAAAGGGAATGAAAAACCTGGAGGAGTTAATAAACTTAGTATATATTTTCTTTTTGATTGTGATCAAATTCATAGGAAGGATTGGAATTTTACAGAACTTCTTTAACGAAAACAGCACAGCACCAATTGTCCAGCTGACCCGATTTTTTAAGGTTTAATTTATATTCAGAAGCACCTGCCACAATTTTTTGCAAATCTTCAGTAAAGTAACCGGAAGTAACAATGAAACCATTGTTTACCACTGCACCGGCATAGTGGTTTATATCATTGAGAATAATATTGCGGTTGATATTCGCCAAAATGATATCGTATGTCTCACCAGCTATAGTACTGGCATCACCGCATTTCACAATAATGTTTCCGGCTTTATTGGCTTCACAATTTACCAGGCAATTTTCGACAGCATTTTCATCATTGTCGATGGCTGTTATGGAAGCAGCACCCATTTTTGAAGCCAGTATGGCGAGGATCCCGGTTCCGCAACCCATATCCAGCACTCGTTTTCCAGTGAAATCTAATTCCAGCATGGCCTGCATCACAAGGCTCGTAGTGGCATGATGACCAGTACCAAAAGCCATTCGGGGATGAATAACCAGTTCGAACCGGTAACCCGGCTCTGAAGCATGGTATTCAGCACGCACATAAATTTCTTTCCCGATTATGACAGGCTGAAAATTTTTCTCCCACTCTTCGTTCCAGTTCTTATTCTCAGGTCGTTTGATGTCGAAATCCACTTTCAATTTTCCCGGGTTTTTAATGAAAGGGATCGTTTCAAGCTTTTCCTGGCTGAAATCATGTAAGGGAATGTAGGCTTTGACTCCATAATCGGTCTCCTCAAACATGGTATAACCAATGGCAGCAAGGTATGCGATGAGGATTTCAGTATGATCGGTTCCCCGGGAAACCCTGCAATCCATTTCAATATAATCCATGAAGCAAAAGTAAAAAACCGGCCAACAAAACCTGATTTTGTTATGCACATCCCGGAGCAGTTTATGAACATGTCACAAGAGCTATTTTGCTACTTTTGCACAAACAGTAATTTCTTATGAAGCTAGTTGTCAAGAATGCCGGACTTTTGGTACAAGTGCGTGAAACCGGCCTCCATAAAATTTCAGGCAAACAGATGTCGGACATTCCATGTGTCGAAAACGCCTGGCTTTATTGTGAAAATGGTTTATTTCATTCCTGGGGAAAGATGGCGGATTATGAATCTGCCATGAAAAAACTTGATCCTTCTGAACAGTCTGAAGTGGTGGATGCTGAAGGTGGGATGATTTTTCCATCCTGGTGCGATTCACACACTCATATTGTTTTCGCCACACCCCGTGAAACAGAATTCGTTGACCGCATCAAGGGGCTTTCCTACGAGGAAATTGCAAAGCGTGGTGGTGGTATTCTCAACAGTGCCATTAAGCTTGAAACCACTCCGGAGGAGGTACTCCTGGAAAGCGCTATGACAAGGATTCGTGAAATGATGGATTTTGGAAC
>JANWID010000169.1 GCA_025450095.1 Bacteroidia bacterium
AACTTACCATGAGCCCCGATTTCGGGAGATGGAAGGATCGTATTTCACCGTAATGATTTGGCTTCCCTTCGGTTGCTTCACCTACCAGAACCGCCTTCGTCATCTGACGAAAGTCAAGCACATTGAGAATAGCGGAAGAAAAAGTCCGCCTTCCAATTAACACATATATTATTTTTTCTCCTCTTAACTTTTTAATTTCTGATAAACGACTGATCAGGTTTGTTCCCTGTAGCGACGAACCGCCTGAATTAAATCGCATATCAAAAATCAGTTTCCGGATGGGATTCTGTTCGATGGTTTTCATCACTGTTTTCTGAAATTCGGTAAACGATGGAAGACTATCTGCTGCAGATCCCTTACGAAACAATTGTTCCAGGTCGCGGCTCCAGCATTGATTGTAAATAATAAAATAAACACTATCCTCCGGAAAATATTTTTCAGTAAATAGTTTTTGTGAATGTTGCAAGTGAAATGGAATGATATCTGTCGGAACTTTAACAAGGTTTTTTACAATTTCAGCTCTCGATATTGTTAATTGCATTATATTATCACTGGTGTCGGCAAGGGAGAAATTGGCAGTAGCGCCATTGCATATATGAAAATATTTAAGAACGTCCCAGGATGGAATCATTTTCGGGATGTTGTTTTTTACGGAGGCACGGTTATCCACCGTGATCAGCGTCTTTAAACTGTCCACTATATCGTTAATCGGAAAATTATTAATGCTGATAATTTTTTTTTCTAGTGCTTGTTTGTATTCCTCTGAAGTCTGGAGAATAAAAATTCCATCATGGAACCAATAGAGTTGTAATGGCATTTTACCTGTACTGTCAGTGTACGCCCACCATTGGATACTGGTATGTGAATCGCCGAAGCCGGAAATGATTTGTTGCAGACGCAAGGCAATATCAACATCGGGCATCCGCGGTAGTCCTTCCCGCAACTCCTGCAGTTCCGCCTGGAATACCTCCTTGCTTTTAACAGAATAAAGATTGATATGTCTTTTGGGAAGTTCAGTTTCAAGATAACTGATATCCTGGTTCCAGTTATCGATTCTGCTGACCTGACTCCTTGCTGTAAAAAAAGAAACGCCGGAAAAAAGTGCTAACAACCAACACTTAATTCCCGGCAGGTTCATTTCGGTAAATAAATCAGACTCCCCGGTCCAGCTTATTGTGAATTTTCGGAACGGTTTTCAGGTATGCAAAAATTGCTTTCACTTCATCATCAGTAAGATTAACAAAAGGCATCATGGGTTGACGTAATGCAGGACCTTTCGGAACCATTCCATATTTAACTGCTTTGATAAACTCTTCTTCGGTCCATTTTCCCAGACCCGTTTCTTCATCCATAGTAAGATTCCTGGAAAGTATCTTAGCCCCGGAAGCAGTTCCAATCGGATTGCCTCCGCCAAAAAAGCCAGCCGTTTTTTCGGGTTCGAGCATATTTAATTTTTCAAATGATTCCGAATGACAGGCATAACATTCGAGCTGGTATAAAGCCAGGTATTTCCCCCATTCCAATTGGTTGGTTGTATCCGGGTTTGGTATAGGTGCTTTGGGGTATTCAAAGGGTTTGAAAGCCACAAAACAAAGAAACTTAGTCAGGAAAGACGGGTCTGATTCCGGAAGTTCTTCCTTCGAGGCCTGCATTTCAGGGCGATCACTGCGCAGGTAAGAAATGATCGAATAAATGTCTTCATCTGAAATGTGAATTAGTTTGGGCATATAAGGTGGAACATACTGACCTGTATTGGGATGAATACCGGTACGTATAAAATAAATCAGCTCGCTGTCGGTCCATTTTCCGATACCGATTTCCGGATCATTGGTTATATTTTTTGAATTGATGGTACCAAAATCAGGGATTTCAACCAAATGGATTCCCGTCATCGAATTGCTCGTCCGGTTAAGATGGCAATTCTGGCAAAGCATGGAAGCTATTTTAGCACCCCTTTCTACCCGTTCGGGAGTATATGTAATTGTTGCAACCGGGGGAACATTGGGTTCAAATTTTGGGATTCCGCGAATGGCGATAAAAGAGGCAAATCCTGCTGCACCCAATCCGGCTATCAGGATCAGGATACCAATGATTTTCAGAAGCTTTTTCATATGTTAGTTTTGGTTGAATCAAAAATAGATTTTTAAGTAAAAGCCCTGACAATTTCGAAAAAATCATTTTAAATAATTACGAACATGAATTTCAACAAAACACTTTAATACCCGTTTGCGTTCTTTGCAGGGAACTGAAAATACTCCCTATCTTTGCATCCCGATTTGCATATGACTGACGAAAATTTTATTCCAGGCCTGCCGGAATCCCATGATGGAAGGAACGGAAAGCAGCTATACAATTACCAGCACAAGGCCATCGATGAAATATTGAGACGCCTGGAAAATCATCCATCGCGGTACAATCTTTTATTCCAGTTACCAACCGGCGGCGGTAAAACGGTAATATTTTCAGAGATCGCCCGGCGTTATGTGCAAACGATGGGGAAGAAGGTGATGATACTGACGCACCGACTGGAATTGTGTGCGCAGACTTCCCGCATGCTGGATGAATTCGGTGTTTCAAACAAGATTATTGATAGCGCCGTTAAGGAACTACCGGTTCCAAACGAATACATGTGCTTTGTAGCCATGGTTGAAACACTCAACAACCGGTTGCGCGACAAGATCCTTACCTTGGATAATATCGGGTTGATGATTGTTGATGAAGCACATTACAATTCATTCGGAAAGCTTTTCAAATTTTATGAAAAGGGTGTGGTGTTGGGAGTCACAGCTACACCATTGAGCTCGAATATCAATATCCGGATGCGTGATAATTATGATGAGCTAATAGTTGGTGAATCCATTGATTCGTTAATTAAACTGGGTTTCCTGGCGAAAGCTACCACGTATCATTATCACGTGGGACTGACTTCGCTTAAGGTTGGCCGGAGTGGTGATTATACGGTTAGCTCTTCAGAACGTATTTATAATAATTACGCCATGCAGGATAAGCTGCTTGGTGCCTATCGGGAGAAAAGTTTTGGAAAAAAAACGCTGATTTTCAATAATGGTATTGCTACTTCACAGTATGTATATGCTACATTCCAGGAAGCAGGTTATGATATCAGGCATCTCGATCACACGCATAGCGCCCGGGAACGAAAAGAAATTCTTCAATGGTTTCGCGACAAACCCGATGCTATCCTGACTTCAGTGAGTATTCTTACCACAGGATTTGACGAACCAACGGTGGAAAGCATTATTCTGAACCGGGCCACCAAATCACTAACGCTTTATTTCCAGATGATCGGTCGTGGTTCAAGGATTCTTTCCGGAAAAAAAGACTTTATTGTAATTGACCTGGGTAATAACCTGAACCGTTTTGGTTTGTGGAACGATCCTGTTGACTGGGCCTCTATTTTCAGAAACCCGGAACTTTACTATGAAGGAATTATCAGTGATGAAGTTATTGAAAACAATTACCGGTATGTTATGCCGGATGATCTGTGCAAACTTTTCAAAAAGTCGAAAGAAATACATTTTGATATTGCCACAGCACATAAAACAGCTCTCAGCTCGGGCAATCGTCCTAAGGTTGTGATCGAAGATTCCATCCGGCAGCATGTGAATATGTGTATCGAAAACAGCAACGGTCTGGAAGAAGCGATCAATCTTTCTAATTTATTAAAGGAAGAAATTGAATACAGGGTCCGCGTATATGCACGCTGTCTTAGTAAAACTTCCGAAAGTTATGTGAAGTGGCTCCAGGATGATTACAAGCGGCACCTCAAGGCTGCGCTGATCCGGGCAAGCAGTCACATGTCACATCAAAACTGATTGAATTACATTAAAAATAAATTGAATATTGACTAAGTTGATTTGAATAAGATTCCTTATTCATTAATCAATATGTGTTAAGTGATAATCAATTTCATCTTCATTTTTATATTATTTTATAAATATTCAAGTTGTAAAAATATTTACGGGCCTGAAACAGCTTTGAATGGTATGTTAAGATGATACTCCGTTTCAACCGCTTTACCTTTTTTCAGCGCAGGATTCCAGTGCGGCATCAGCAATACAAGCCGAATAGCTTCAGGAACAAATTCAGGAGCACCAGGCACACCATTTACCGGACTCACATCAGTTATTTTTCCTTTTTTGGTAACGATGAATTTGAGCATCACGATGCCTTCAGGCCTTTTGCTTTTAAGTGATTCGGGGTAAACTAAATTCCTGCTGATATATGCATTCAGCGAATCCGGTCCTCCTGGGAATTGTGGTGCAACATCATATACAGGTTCTTTTTGTACGTATGGAAGCGGGTTTTCTTCCTGCGCATAAATATTGTTTGCAATTAATACAAATAAAAAGCAATAGCTTAAAATAGATCTCAAAAATTTCGCATAACACAGTATAAGTAGATTGTCAGTGACTCTCATATCTATTTTTTTCGAATTGGTATCCACACCTCTTCCTCAGAAAGCGGATCATTGTGAATGTATTTTTCTCCCATTAATTCAAACTGTTCCCGTTGATCAAATTCATAACCTGACTCCGGTAGCCATGTTTGAAAAATATAGCTCATGGTTTCCGGGAATTTTGCAGGTATCCCTTTATGAAGGAAAACAGCATATAATCCACCATTGATTTTACAAAGTTCAATTCCAGTTGGTAAGTTCATACCATCAGTAACAGCAATAGCAGCCCATTTTGTGACTGGTGTAGCCGGGTTGAAAGTTTCAAACTTAATATCCGCATCGTACAACTGAACAGAATATAAATCAGAATTTTTGCGGTGTGAGATTGATTTTACCCGTTGCATAAAATCACGCCACAAGGCAGTGATAAAATCAGAAGTCAGCGGAATTTTTCGTTTCAGTCCCGCAAGTAATGTTGGTGGTAATATTTCAAGGCGATCAAACATAAAATAATTTCTCTGTGAAATTAACCGGGTAATTTTTTCTGCATACAAACGCTGGTCGATACATTTATATATGGACCATAATTCTGAATAACGGCGTAACCCGACTTTTGATAAAGTGCAATGGCCTCGGGTTGCTTTTTACCGGTTTCCAGGATACAACCGGAATAACTAAGTTCTGCAGCCCATTGTTCAAGCTCACTGAGTATAACGGAAGCAATGTTCTTTCTGCGGAAATCAGGTCGCACAAACATCCTTTTTATTTCCACAACACCGGTATCAAAATATTTGAATGCTCCACAGCCGGCAGCAATTTCATCAATAAAACAAATGACAACGTTCTTTATATCATCCGACTTATTATACTGAGCAAAAAAAGCATGATCATCGCCATCGCGTATTTTCAGGTCGGCATCAAGCATGGCGACCAGCGCACGATAATCGGGATGTGCGGAATCGGTGCGAAGCAGCTTATACATGAAAAGTGAAAATAATTTTTATTGATTTTTCTTCTTGCCGGTAAGCATTTTCAGCATGTTCACTTCCATCTCCGTAAGGAAACGCCAACGGCCCCGGGGAAGATCCTTTTTAGTAAGGCCGGCAAATGATACACGATCAAGCTTCAGCACCCTGTAATCCATGGATTCAAAAATCCGGCGAACCACCCTGTTACGGCCTGAATGCAATTCCACGCCCACTATATTTTTTGCATCAGGTGTTGCATATTGTATTTCATCAACTGCTGCTAAGCCATCTTCCAATTCTACACCTTCAGTCGCACGAATCATATCTTCACGGCCAATATTGCGATCGAGCTCCACCTGGTAAATCTTTGTGATATTACTGCTGGGATGTGTCAGCCTTTTAGTAAGCTCACCATCATTCGTAATCAGCAACAGACCTGTGGTATTCCTGTCAAGCCGCCCGACAGGGAACAATCGTTCCTTTCCGGCGTCACTGATAAGGTTCATCACAGTTTTGCGTTCACCCGGATCATCAGTAGTTGTGATATAGTCTTTTGGTTTGTTGAGAAGCACATACACCAGCTTCTCTGTTTTCAAAGCACGATCATGATATTTCACCACATCTCCGGGCATCACTTTCGTACCTAATTCCGTCACGATATTTCCGTTCAGTGAAATTACTCCTGCAGTAATGAGATCATCCGCTTCACGACGTGAACAAATTCCTGCATTTGCAATGAATTTATTCAGACGTACAGCGCCTGTTTGAGTTTCCTGCCTGCTGTATCCGGTTGTGGAACCTGTTTTTTTTCTGTCGAATTTTTTAAAATTGTCTTTTCCACTGCGATTCCGTTTTTCATACGGGCTACTGTCGCGTTTACCACGCGTATCGCGGGAACCCCGTGAGTATGTACTTTTTTCAACTCGATCTCTTTTTTCATAAGGACGACTCTCTCGTTTTTTATCGGAATTTCGAGTAGCGAAATCATTTCCGGGACGTTCACTTTTATCATCGGAACGATCGTCCCTTTTATCGCGTGTGGAATCAGAACGTCGTTGATACATACTTTTTTCGCCACGATCTCTTTTTTCATAAGGGCGGCTTTCCCGTTTTTCATCGGAATTGCGTTGTGTGAAATCACCTCCGGTGCGTGCTGAATTTTCATCGGAACGCTCCTCTCTTTTATCGCGTGTGGAATCAGAACGTCTTTGATACGTACTTTTTTCTCCACGACCTCTTTTTTCATAAGGGCGGCTCTCCCGTTTTTCATCGGAATTGCGTTGTGTGAAATCACTTGTGGTACGATCTGAATTTTCACCGGAACGATCCTCTCTTTTGTCGCGTGTAGAATCAGCACGTCTTTGATAAGTACTTTTTTCACCACGTCCTCTTTTTTCATAAGGACGGCTCTCGCGTTTATCTTCAGAATTGCGCTGTGTGAAACCGCTTCCGGAACGTTCTGGTTTTTCATCGGAACGATCCTCTCTTCTGCCGCGTGTGGAATCAGATCGTCTTTGATAAGTACTTTTTTCAGCACGATCTCTTTTTTCATAAGGGCGGGTTTCCCGTTTATCTCTGATATTCTCAGAATTACCTCTTTCCGGGTCGTTGCTCCGCGATGTTCCGGTTCCATATGAATTCCTCGTATCACCGTCCTTCCGGGGGAAAGCATTACCTTCAGTGTACCGGCGTTTTGCGGATGGTTTATGTTTATCAATCTCCTTGTCTGGGAAATACTCGCCTTTGCGCTTGCGAAGAGGCGTACCATCGGGTTTAACCCAACCACTTTTCCGTTTCGCTGTCTTGCTTCCGGATGTGGATTCCGATTTGTTTCTAGTTCGTCCCTTCGGAGCTCTTTCCCTTGCCATTTGTAAAAAATTTAAGGCGGTAAAGGTACGAATTTGACCCCGTATTTCAATTAAAGCCGGAAGTCCGTACGGTTCAGGTGTTCATGAAAGGATAAAAAGCATCGGTAATGTGCTCGATCGTCCATGTATCACCATGAAAAATGACTATTACCAGGTCATAACGGACTTCGAGCTCAATATTTTTCAATTCAACATACTTATCAGCTGTTTCATATAATAGTTTCAATTTCTTTTTTCCTACCATATCATCTGTTTCGGTATGATAATATACGCTGCGAGTTTTTACTTCAACAATTACCAGGTGACAATCGTGAATTGCAACGATATCCAGTTCTCCTCTATAAAAAGTCCAGTTGCGATTGAGGATATTATAACCCTTCTTCTTTAAAAAGTTGAACGCGAGATCTTCGCCTTTTTTGCCGATGTCGTTGTGAAAAGCCAAGGATGGTTATTTTTTTGATTATGTATGGACACGATACATCGTGTCCTCACGATAAAGATATCACGGAACTTTCTTAATGAGAAGGAAGCTTATCACTTAAACGTTTATAAACGTTTATATAAAAACATTTCGCAAGGACATGCTATAGCATGTCCCAGCATTATGAAAATGATGATAATCCTAAAAATCAACTAGCACTTTGGCGCCGACCGTTAGTTTGATCTTGCGTCCGAAAACCAGGGGTTGGTTTTCGGGTATATGTCCTGCAGGGAAGCCGAAGCAAACGGGGTAATTATATTCCTTCACAGCTTCCAGGATTATTTCTTCAGCAGTTTTCCCGAAAGGGATGGTGTTATCTTTCATATCATTCATTCCGCCGACGATAAGTCCTTTTAATGTTTTCAGCTTTCCGGTACGCTTCAGGTTTTGCATCATGCGGTCGATGTGGTAGAGGTATTCATCGAGATCTTCAAGGAAAAGAATTTTTCCTTTTGTGTGCAGGTCAGTCGGAGTGCCAGCCAGGGTGTGCAGCATGGATAAATTTCCACCGGTCAGCTCGACATTTGCTTTTCCTTGCCGGTTGTAAAGATGCGGGCTTACTTCATAATGTACCGGTTCACCGGTCAGGATTGCTTTCAGGTTCTGCAAAACTTTTTCAGGAGCTTTTTCAAAATTGAAAGCCATCGGCGCATGAAGCGTTTCTGTTTTATGATGCAGGTTGATTTTGGAATGAATAACAGTTGCATCGCTGAAGCCTATGATCCACTTTGGAGATGCCTCAAAGCGATGAAAATCGAGCTTATCGATGATGCGTACAAAGCCATAACCACCGCGCGCAAAAAGTATGGCCTTTACTGACGGATCATCGAGCATCATTTGCAGATCGGTCCACCGTTGCTGGTCGGTGCCGGCAAATTGATTATCTGATTCAAAGAGGTACATTCCCTTCACCACTTCAAATCCCCACGAATTCAGCCTGTCGATGGCAGGTTGCATTTCGTCAGGGCTTACTTTACGCGAAGGTGCCAGGATGGCTATTTTATCACCTTTCTGGAGTGGGGGAGGAGCGTGCATTTGATTTTAGTTTCGTTCGGCTTTTTTCTTCGGTCAACAGTAGGCAGTTTGCAGTAGGCAGTTTGCAGTTTGCAGTTTGCAGTGGGCAGTAGACAGTATGCAGTAAGCAAGATATTAATGTTAGTTCAAGAGCAGACCGATAACGCTTAACTTAATAATGCAAACCGTTGACTTTTGACTGTTGACTGCTGACCGTTGACTGCCGACTGCTGACTGCTGACCGTTGACTGCCGACTGCTGACTGCTGACCGTTGACTGCCGACTGCTGAAAGGTACATTATTTTGACAGAATTTACTGCTTCCCGGTGCGCCGTTAATTATTATCATGGTCAAATGATTATCTTTGCACCTCGTTTTAAAATCCTGTTTATTAATAGTTTTCAATTGCCTTATGCAACAAGATTCCCGACCTTTTTTAGTCACTGCTGCATTGCCGTATGCAAACGGCCCGGTACATATCGGCCACCTTGCGGGGTGTTATATTCCTGCTGATGTGTTTGTAAGATACCTGCGTTTGACGGGTGCGGATGTTAAGTTTATCTGTGGCTCTGATGAGCACGGAGTTCCAATTACTCTCAAAGCAAAAGCCGAAGGCATCTCTCCGCAGCAAGTCGTGGACAAATACCACGCGATCATGAAAAAATCGTTTGAGGAATTTGGGATTGCGTTCGACATATATTCACGCACCAGCGCTAAGATCCATCACCAGACTGCTTCCGACTTTTTTAAAACACTTTATGAAAAAGGTGCCTTTACGGAAAAAGTAACGCAACAGTTTTATGATGTAGAGGCGAAGCAATTTCTTGCCGACCGCTATATCGAAGGTACATGTCCGAAATGCGGATTTGAAAAAGCTTATGGAGATCAGTGTGAAAACTGTGGGCGCTCGCTGAGTCCTTCTGATCTGATCAACCCAAGATCTAAACTCAGTGGAAATACTCCGGTGCTTAAGGAAACCAAACACTGGTTTTTACCACTGAATGATTATGCACCGTGGTTGCGTGAATGGATACTGGAAGGACATAAGAACGACTGGAAACCCAACGTATATGGACAGTGTAAGTCGTGGCTGGATTCGGGCGATGGCCTGCAACCCCGCGCTATGACGCGCGACCTGGACTGGGGTGTGGCAGTTCCTTTGCCTGAAGCTGAAGGGAAAGTTTTGTATGTGTGGTTTGATGCTCCTATTGGTTATATATCCGCTACCCGGGAGTTGCTTCCCGACAATTGGGAGCATTACTGGAAAAACCCGGATGCGCGATTGATTCATTTTATTGGGAAAGACAATATTGTATTTCATTGCATAATTTTTCCTGCCATTCTCAAGGCGCACGGAGGATATGTGCTCCCTGAAAATGTTCCGGCCAACGAATTTCTGAACCTGGAAAATGATAAGATCTCCACATCACGCAACTGGGCAGTGTGGCTGAATGAATACCTGTTAGAGTTTCCAGGAAAGCAGGATGTGCTACGGTACACATTGATCGCAAACGCGCCTGAAACCAAAGACAACGATTTTACCTGGAAAGATTTCCAGGCCCGCAACAACAACGAGCTGGTCGCCATCCTTGGTAATTTTATTAACCGGACGCTTGTACTTACCGGAAATTATTTTGAAGGTAAAGTACCAACAGCTACTGCATATACCCACGAGGATGAGGCTGTTTATTCAGCGCTACGAAATGCCAAGGAAGGAATCAGCAATAGTCTTGCAGCTTACCGCTTTCGCGAAGCGTTATCGCAGGTAATGGATGCGGCGCGGACCGGAAATAAGTACCTCGCCGACAACGAACCCTGGAAGCTGATCAAAACCGACAAGTCACGCACTGCAACAGTGTTGCGTGTAGCCCTGGAAGTTTCAGGATTTTTATCGGTTGTGATGGAACCATTCCTTCCGAAAAGTGCGGAGCGTTTACGGAAAATGTTAAATATCGAACGACTACCCTGGAACGGTACTTTCGAAGGAAAAATATTTATTCCCGGGCACACTCTGAACACTCCGGAATTGCTGTTTGAGAAAATCGAAGATGATGAAATTACAAAACAAGTAGCAAAGCTGAATGATTCGAAAGTAGCTAATAGCGCTACTGCAACAGTGTCAGAAAAAACTTCTGCTCCTGTGATGAAAGCTTCTGCTTCATTTGATGATTTCACTAAAATGGATCTGCGCATTGGTACCATACTGGAGGCGGAGCGTGTCCCCAAAACCGACAAGCTGCTAAAGCTGCTTATTGATACCGGTATCGATCGCCGCACTGTTGTTTCAGGTATTGCCGCCGATTTCAGGCCGGAAGATATCATTGGTCAGCAGGTCACGATCCTGGCTAATCTCGAGCCCCGGAAAATAAAAGGTATCGAATCACGCGGAATGATCCTGATGACGGAGGATTCAGAAGGAAAGCTGGTGTTTGTTACCCCGGCAAGGCCCGTTAATAATGGTGCCGTGGCCCGGTGATGATTTTTTGTAAATTTGCGCGCAGTTTGGCCCTGTAGTTCAATGGTCACCCGGCCCTGTAGTTCAATGGATAGAACGGAAGTTTCCTAAACTTTAAATCCAGGTTCGATTCCTGGTGGGGCTACCATGAAGCAGAAAAATCCCGGAGGAAAAACGCTCCGGGATTTTACGCTTCATGGCAAGTCCAATTATTTAATAATCCGGAACTTTAAAACCAGATTCCCACGAATCGAAGTTTGTCGGTATGCCAAACTACGTGAAAAAACCTTCAGAAAGAATTTTTCCTCAATAAGTAAACTTTCTTAATTTTAGGACAAATATTCTTTAGCTATGCAAGGCGTACAACCCAAAAACATTTTTATTGTTGACGATGATCCCCTTATGGCGGAATTGCTCAAGGATTATCTCACTGAAAACTGGTCACATAATACCATATTGATCGGAACAGGCGAAGAATGCCTGGCCCGGATGAATGAATATCCTGATATCATTATCCTGGATTATACATTGAATTCGGTGCATAAAGATGCCATGAACGGTATGGCAATTCTGCAAATCATCAGGGCAAAATATCCGAAAATCCGTGTCATCATGTTATCAGGTAACGAACAATTTGAATTGATGAAGCAGTCGGTTAATCATGGTGCTGAAAAATATGTATTGAAAAGTGAGGATTCGTTCGACGAGATTGCAGATATGGTGAACGTGGATTGAAAATATTCTGCTAATGCTCACCTTGGCAGTTTTGTGGGGCAAGTAATTTACCAGAAATTCATTTTATTAAATCGGATGGATAAAAAGAATATCAATCTGAAAAATTGATGAACCTGGGCACTAGCGGTTAAAAATTTTAGAAAAAGGCTTTTCATATGAAACGATTGTACATCATTTTATTAATCATTTCAGTATGCCACATAAGCAGGGGACAAAACCTGGTTGATAACTGGAGTTTTGAGGATTCAGTTGCTTGTCCGTCGTATTTTTTTCAAATGTATCAATGTAATGGATGGTCTGCTTATCGATTAACTCCGGATTATTTTAATTCATGCAATTTTTATCCTGTAGGGGTACCTCTAAATGGAGCTGGATTCCAGGCAGCTAAATCGGGTTCTGCATATGCAGGCTTTTTTACGTATAGAGGCGGCTTAGGATATCAAGAAATTTTAGGAAGTCAATTAATTCAGCCTTTAATTGTTGGGCAAAAATACTTTGTTAAGTTCTTTGTGAGTATGGCATATAAAGAATTTGCTTTCGGAATTCATATTAATACTGCTACAAATAAACTTGGTATTCAATTTTCAATGGTTTCTTATTCGGATAGCAATTATGTTCCAATAACCAATAGCGCACAAATTTATTCAGATTCTGTAATTGCGGATACTATAAATTGGATTCCTATTTCTGGATCCTTTATCGCTGATTCTGCATACAATTACATAATGGCCGGTTGCTTTTTCGTTGATTCGGTTTTAACAATTGTGCCTCTTGATACGTTACCACCGTTTTATCCCAATGCATATTATTATATTGATGATATCTGCGTTTCCACTGATTCACTATACTGCGAAACACTTTCAGGAATAAACCAAGTTGAACAACTGGCAGCAAACATTTTCCCCAATCCATTTGATGATGAACTGAACATTCATCTGAAAGTTAATGACCAGGCAGAAGTGTTTCTTTATGATTTAACAGGAAGAATGTTGCTACGGCACCAGTTTATAAGTTCTATCTCGTTAAATACTTCAATGTTACCGGCCGGAATGTACGTTTACCAGCTACGGATACAAGAAGGAATGAAATTGTTTGGGAAATTGGTGAAGAGTTGATTTGTTAGTAGAAAATAAATCGTTCCTTTTATATTCAATCCGGTTTCTGCTGAACCTGAATGCATTAATCCGTTTAAAAAATCTCGCGTTCTGGTTAAATTTTCCGACTTTGCACATAAAATTCTATGAAAAGCGGTTTTGGACCGGTATTCAATTTTTGATAAACAACCTTGTTTGGTCGCGAGCCTAAGCCATCGGACGCGAGATCGTTTCTCTTTTCGCTGTAAATTAAGCACGGAATGATGCTAAACTAGCTGATTTGTAATTTTTTTATGGTGCCGTAAAATTTTGATTTTTCCATCCCATTTAACTCTTTTTTTAGGATCTTACATTATTAAACAAGGCAGCGTTTAGGACAGGAAAAGCGTCTAATAAATGTAAATGTTGCAACAAATTAATTTATCAACTAAATCTGTCATAACATGAAAACAATTTCTACTCTCTTTGTTCTCATATTCTTCACCATTCAAAAAGCTTTATGCGGAGGATCACCAACCGTACTTCAGCAACTGGAAAACCTAAATGAATTTTGGAAAAATAAAGACCTGGATTATCCCATACTGCTGGAAAAAATTCCATTGAAAGATGATGTTTCCTTAATTCAAATGCATTTAACCCTTGTTGAAAAAACACTAAGGGAAAAAAATGTTAGTTATCTCGCACCTGAACAAAAAATAAATCGCGGGAAATGCCTGGATATTCTTAAATCTTATTCTGTAAAAGGTATCTTCCCTAAGAACCTGTATCACACAAAACGCACACCTTATTTCATTGATAAATTCGGAACAGCATGTGCGGTTGGAGAACTCATAATTAAAACTGGTTACGGCGACCTGGCTTCAGAAATATCAGCTAAAAATAATTACGGTTATATTCATGAATTGAATATTGAATATGCTGAAATAAGTCAGTGGGCTAACCTGTATGGATTTACAACAGATGAATTAGCCTGGATTCAACCCTGTTACTGTCCTATAGGGGGTGCCGCCGCAATTGTTAATGTTTCATGTAATGGCGGATGGGATGGCTATTTTATGCCGGAAGTTACAGGAGGTACCCCACCCTATAATTATTATGCCTGGTATATTTTGGATAATGGCGGGTGGCAAATGCTCTGGTGTGGAGGATGCGATTTAATTGCGGGCTATTATAAGTGTTCCATAGTTGATGCCGCAAATGATACACTTGATTTTTTTGCAACGATTACTGAGCCTCCTTCCATTTCAGCAACAATCACCCACAATGATGCAAATGGCAACTGCAATGGATCGGCATCGGCGCAGGTTTCAGGTGGTACACCGGGTTATACTTATTCCTGGTCTCCGGGAGGCTATACAACTTCAATAATAAATAATGTTTGCGCAGGAACTTATACCGTTTCAGTTGTTGATTTAAACAATTGTGTATTTACTGATATGGTAACAATAAATGATGTAACAGGTATTACTGAAAATGAAAAATCAAGTATACGTATTTTCCCTAATCCTGCTTCAGATAATTTAAAATTAACACTTGGTGATTTCTACAAAAATGATCAAACAACAGCTGTCTTTTATAATTCAATTGGGCAGGAAATTTTTCGGTTAGAAATTGAAAATGCAAATTACATAGTGGATCTTCGGAATTTTGAAAAAGGAATTTATTCTGTTAGAATTGATAACGGAATTAATGTAGAAACGGTTCCAATGGTTGTTGCAAAGTAATAAAGTTATCATGTCACTAGGTCATAGATAGTCATTGGTCATTGGACATTGGGTTTAGTATGGCATTCCAATTTTTCTGCTTTTTTCGCTCTGAGCCGCAGGTCCCGACCGAAACGTCGGGATTCGATTCCTGGTGACTTTTTACTCCGTGATTTTACGATTCTTTAGCAACATTTCAACTTATAGGTTATAGATTCCAGTCATCTCTATGCTTAACCAATGAACTGAATAATTTATATATTTACTATAATTTATTTTAATGCCAAGTGAAAAAGCTATTCATTTTACCAGCGTTCCTATTTCATGCTTTCCCGGCTGTTACGCAGAATCTGATCCCTAATAGTAATTTTGAAACATATAATATTTGCCCCAGCAACCAGGGTCAGACGTTTAGAGCTGTTCCATGGTTTGATCCTGCTGCAAACCTGGGTAGCGGTTCCGATTATTATAATATTTGCGCGCCTATTGCTTCCAGTGTAAACGTACCAAATGGTGGAAATGGCTATCAACAACCAAATTCAGGTAATGGATTTTGCGGATTATATCTTTATCATGCAAGCATAGTAGATAGTCGGGAATATATTTCAGTTCAAACTACTTCATCTTTGGCAGCTGGCCAATGTTATTTTTTTAGCATGTATATGAATCTTTCTAACAACAGTAGATATACAACAGAAGCCATTCAGGTTTATTTTTCTGCAACTGCCACTACTTCTCTACCTATGCCAGGTATTATGAATGTAACTCCTCAGCTATTCCATACACCAGGAAATCTTCCGGATAGTGCAACGTGGATTCTTATGTCAGGCACTTATATAGCAACCGGCGGTGAACAATATGTAACAATTGGAAATTTCCTTCCGGATAGTGCAATTACGCTGGTTCAGGTGTTGACAGCCGGATCAGGTCGCTGTTATTTGAATGTTGATGACGTTTCACTCTCTCTCTGTACTGGCACAGCCGAACCAACTGTACCACTTGCACTCACCCTGTATCCTGAATATCAATCCCAGACTATTATTATTAAAGTAAACCGTCCCGGTAAGTATTATCTCAGGCTATATGATGTAGCAGGTCGGACGTTATATTATTCAGAAATAAGCAGTGAGACCAGTCTGCATGCATCACAATTCTCGAAGGGAATCATTTTTTATTCGGTTAGCGAAGGTGGCAGGGTAATAAATAACGGAAAAATATTCTGGGAGTAGTTTCAAAACAAATCACCCAAGGGGGCACTTTTGAAAAAGATGTTTAGTACTTGATTAACTTCCAACTGCAACTTGCCGACTTTTTTGGTTAACTACTGCCGGCATCTTATTAAATATTCTCTTAATTTTTATACGACGGTTTTGGTTGATTATTCGCCATTACCGAAACTGCAGATGCAGCATTTTCTGTTAAAAACATAAAGATTTTAAGTGCGATTTGAACATAAACAATTTGACTTCACCAAATAAATTCTCGTAATTTGATTCGTGTGAAATTAAATTCAAAAAAATCCCATGAAAAAATCGCTACTCCTAATTGCATTCCTGATTCTACAATCAGTTTCTTTAACGGCTCAGACTCCATATCTGTTAAAAGATATTATTGGAGGAGTTGCAGGAGGCTTTGCGGAATCCAGCCAGTATGTTTATTATGAACATCCCTTTTCGGTTGTGTGGGAAAAGAACGGATATATTTATTTCACAGCGGTTGGTTATAATACGGTTCCGAACGGAGGCGGATATACTAATGATGTTGAATTATGGAGAAGTGATGGCACCACAGCAGGTACTGAATTGGTAAAGGACATATATCCCGGAAACGAAGGATCGTATCCTTCCGAATTCGTTGATATTAATGGAACGTTGTATTTCACTGCCTATAATGGCTCAAGCGGTAAGGAACTTTGGAAAACGGATGGTACCAATGCAGGTACTGTTATGGTTAAGGATATTAATCCAGGTAATGTAGGAGGTTTTCAAACCACAGCTCAATTCGGGTATAATAGTCTTCCATTCAGTGTGGTTTGGCAAAATGGAAACAATTTCTATTTTATTGCCAATAATTATACTTCACCTCCGGGAAACCAAATCGATGATGTTGAATTATGGATGAGCGATGGAACGGATGCCGGTACAGTAATGCTAAAGGATATTTATCCCGGTCATGAATCTTCCTATCCGGAGGGATTCCATGACATCAATGGAACTCTGTATTTCGCTGCCTACAATAACACCAGCGGTAAGGAACTCTGGAAAACCGATGGCTCCACTGCAGGTACCGTTATGGTGAAGGATATTATACCAGGAAGTGTAGGTGGTTTTCAGCAATCGGCTCAATTCGGATATACTGGTTTTCCGTTCAGTGTGGTTTGGCAAACCGGAAACGATTTTTATTTTGTTGCCAATGGTTATGTTTCAACTCCCGGCAATTATATCGATGATATTGAATTGTGGAAGAGTGATGGAACAGCTGGAGGAACATTTATGGTAAAAGATATCAATCCGGGTCATGAATCATCCAGCCCTCAGGATTTTATTGACCTCAATGGAACTTTGTATTTCGCAGCTTACAATTTATCAAGTGGCAAGGAACTCTGGAAAACGGATGGATCAACTGCAGGTACTGTCATGGTTAAGGATATTATTCCGGGTAATGTCGGAGGTTTTCAGGCATCAGCTCAATTCGGATATACCGGTTTTCCGTTCAGCGTGGTCTGGCAAACCGGAAACGATTTTTATTTTATTGCTAATGGTTTTGTTTCAACGCCCGGAAATTATATCGATGATATAGAATTGTGGAAGAGCAATGGGACCGATGCCGGTACTTTTATGGTTAAGGATATTTACCCGGGACATGAATCGTCGTTCCCACGGGATTTCAAAGAAATTAATGGCGCGTTATTTTTTACAGCCTACAATGCAAATTCCGGCCGCGAACTCTGGAAATCGGATGGCAGTACCAATGGAACGGTAATCGTAAAAGAAATTATCAGTGGAGGAGTGGGAGGGTTTAATACTTCAGAACAATTTGGTTATGGCATACACCCATTCGGTGTTGTATGGCAGACAGGAAATACATTTTATTTTACCGCATGCGGTTATGTTGCAGCTCCCGGAAATTACATCAGTGATGTTGAGCTTTGGAAGAGTGATGGTACCGATGCAGGAACTATGCTGGTGAAAGATATTTATCCGGGTAACGAAGGTTCTCATCCTATTGATTTTACGGATATCAACGGCACTTTGTATTTTACCGCTTATAACGATGTTTTAGGTCGTGAATTATGGAGATCGGATGGCACCACCGGGGGAACTGTAATGGTAAAAGAATTAATCAGTGGTAATGCCGGAGGATTTTCAACGGCCGCACAGTTTGGTTATGAAACCTGGAACTTCAGTGTGCCTTTTAATATTAGTGGAGATTTTTATTTTACTGCCAACGATTATGCTTCGACCCCCGGCAGCGGATCCTATGATAACAATATTGAATTATGGAAATCGGATGGTACCAATGGTGGAACAAATAAGGTGATGGATATTTTTCCATCCACGACCCAGGGTTCCTATCCGTTTCGTTTTACAAACCGGCTTGGAAAAATTTTCTTTACCGCATTAAACGATGTTAATGGACGAGAATTGTGGGTTATCGATGTGCCTGTTTCTGACGGACCCGAATTAATATCTTCAAACAAACTTGAAATATTTCCAAATCCGGCAAAGAACATTTTAAATGTAAAATATTTTACTACCAACCCTTCTGAAAGTGCCGAACAAATTTCCATCGTTGATTTAACCGGGCGGGAAATATATTCTTACAACAACAGTGATTTTTCATTGTCACTGAACAAAACAATTGACATCAGTTCATTATCCCCCGGAATTTATGGAGTAATAATGAAGACTTCGAAAAGTTCGGAGGTAAGAAAGTTTGTAAAGCAATAGTAATGAAGCGCAAAATCCCCGGAGGAATAACTCCGGGGATTTTCGGCTTCGTGCAAGTGCCATCAAAATCCATTTTTTTTTGATTACTAAACAAAATCAATTTCCACCCGGAATAAAACCTCTCCTGAATCGGGTTTTCTAATTCATATTGAAATTTCAATTTTTTCATTTCAGTAAAAACTTCTAATTTAGAAGTATCAAATTACCGAACCAGGTTCCAGTATTAACAATTAAATCATATTGCACATGGGATGGGAATCAACAACAATTAACGGGAAAATATACAATTACTATCGCCAGGAATTAGGTATGGAATGCGGACCGGCAAGCTGCTTAACAGTCGGTAAGCTGATGGGTAAGGGATTCAGCATCGACTATGCAAGAAGCGGTGTGAGAAAGAATGAAATGTCAATGGGAGGATTTAATAAGAACTTCAGCAAGGATGTTAGTTATATGGGAAGCCTCGTGCAGATACTCTCGGGTCGTGGAATCACAGGTGCCTGGCTCAACAGGCCGGATAACAGGCAGAATTATCTCGAAGTCCTGAATAAAAAAGTATCACCTTCACATCCGGCAATCATGCGGGTCGATAGTCCTTATGGCCATTTTGTAGTGTGCATCGGTTCCGACGGCAGCAAAGGGAAGTATTATTTACTGGATCCCGAATTACTAGGCAGACATGTAGTATTTTCTGTTAATCCGGCCAATATTGATTTGAAATATCAACGTCCGGATGGACGTTGGTTTTACCTGGATTTGAATTTTATTATTACTACCTGATGCATGCAATGTTTTAGTTTCCGCACTTACACAAAATCAATCTCCACCTGGTATGAAACCTGCCCTGCAGCGGTTTTGTAATTGAAGTGTCTTGAATTTGTTTCAGCTATTTCAACAGGCACACCCTGGTTTTGCAATTCGGTTTTCAATTCTGATAACGATTCAAATGAAAACTCCCCGGTTTTCCGGTTATTTTCCATTCGTACTGCAAAATACGGATGTTGTTCAGCCTGGTTTAAAAGTTTTTTTCTCAAGGTTGGATTTTGAAGTACTAGGTCAATCAAATGATGCATCGATCCAAAATTGTTATTTTCAAAAAGTGAATTCACTTCATCCCACAGGTACCGTACTCTCTTTTCAAAATGTGGGTTTACTATTTTACTGCTTGCACCCTGTGTAAGTATATTTAATAATTCATCTATCTCTGGTTCCTTAAAGCATTTTGTTATGGAGCCATAAATTCCGTAATACCGGATATAGCTATTGATGTGCGAAATAATTAAATCCGATTCAATTGTGTTTTTATCTGCATCTATGATGTTGGTGTGAATCGAAATAAAATGGGGCGTACCACCAATGATCGTATCAAAATACCGGACGTTTGAATGAATCATTTTCTCAGGAACCTGATTTTCTATAAAGAAAGCTTTTACTTTTTCAAATGAATCGCCTGTTATTGATTTCACGGGCGCCTGGTAATCCTTCTGTAACGATAACCAACCTGAATACGAAATGCTCATGTAGCTTTTAGATTTATATTCAAAATTAGTAGAAAAAGTCTGCAGTAAGCAGCATGCAGTCTACAGTCTCCAACTGGCAGTAAGTAATTGCAGTTATAATGTAGGGACAGCAGATGCTGTCCGAACGATTGACCAGGCAGCCGGCAGTTCCATTTGCATCTGAACAGTGAACTGTAAGCTTCTTATTGATAGCTGCCGACTGCCGGCCGCCAACTGCTAACTGGAGACTGCCGGCTGCCGACTTTCCGCGATCAAATTGACTTTGAGCCACATATTCAGTTTTTTGATCTATTAGGACAAAATTTTACTTTATTGAATTAAAGTTGAATAGTATAAAAAATTGAATATATTGTTATATTATTTGAAGTAATAGTATAAATAATTACTCTATATGGCAAACTTTTATTTATTTTTCCGAAAATATATTTGTCCCCCCACTTCTAAAATAATATGGCAAAAAAATCTTTAAACAGGTTGCGTGTCGTACTGGCTGAAAAAGACAGATCGAACCGTTGGCTTGCGGAACAATTGGGAAAAACGGATGCCACTGTTTCCAAATGGTGCGCAAATAAGATGCAGCCTTCTCTCCAGACTTTAACCAATATCGCTAAAGTGATGGATGTGGATGTTTCTGAATTATTGAACAAGACAAAAGATAATAGTACCGACCGAATAAAGTAATCATTAACGAACACAGTTTTTTAAACAATCATATTTGATCACAATGAATAAAGAAAAATTTAACTGGAAAGGATTATTTATCCAGGAAACAGAAAAACCGGAGCCTGTTGCAGAAAGGAATGTGACTACCGAAACAAGAACTACTTTTCCCCAGGCAGGGTCTGCACAGGAGACGATACCTAATGAAGTATTGAGTAAGGTAATTGAGATGTATGAAAAAGGATTTGATTCCCTGAACCAGTCGGGATATGATTTTTATGAGTTTTTTAAAGCGGTAATGGCTACTGATCCGAATAATTCTCAATCGTACCTGATGGCATATACAATGGCCAGCAGTATGGATAAAGCAATCACGAAGACTTCTTTATTATCGAGCGGGGATTTTTATATGAAGGAAGTCATGATGGTTTATTCGAAATATGATAATGAGGGTAAAAAAATAAAAAGCGACCTGGTTGATAAGCAAAGAAACGACAAGGACAATCTACAGGCGGAAATCAAAACCATACAAAATAAAATACTGGTGCTGCAATCAGAATTGGAACAGAAATCAAAGCTGCTGAAAAATTATGATACAGATAATACCGGTAAAGTTTACGAGATAGAACAAAAAATACTGGCGAATAACCTGGCTAAAGACCGGATCGTTCAGAAAATTTCACAAGTTATTTCAGGAATCACTAATCATATATAACAATGGCGACATTAACGGAAGCATCAAGCCATATACTTGACCTACCAATTTTAAAACACTTCGATAAGGATAAGGGAGAAATTTCTTTTGATCCTAAGAACTGGAGAAAAGGTGAGAAGGGATTAAGCCGGTTTATTGGCCTGGCATTATTGGGCGGCTTAGGTTACCTGTCATGGGTTTATATTTTACCGCCGCTATTCCGGGCACTGGGTCAGGTTGCTGCGATCGCAGGTGTGGCTGTATTCCTGGTATTTTTTATCATGATGCTGCCGGTGATATTCAAAGCACTGCGTTTTGCAACGAGAAAAATTCACAGGGCGTTGATTAAGCATAATCCATTTGGTGAACTGGAAGAGCAAAAAGTTAAAATGCTAAAGAATAAAAAAACATTTCTTGAAGCTAAAACCAAGATCAAGGCTCTTAAGAATAACATGGAGGCAGAATCCATCCAGGCGGAAAAGGAATCAGCAGAATACCAGAAAGCAATTCTCTCTCTGCAGCGCCAGGCGGAAAAACTGAAGAGCAGCATGCAGGCACTGGTTAATCTGAAAGGAAATGCTGCAAAGGATACGGATGAGTATGTTGAGTTGCAGAGTGAACTTGCAAAAAAATTATCCGAATCACAACGAATATCAACTCAGCTGGATCAAAGCAAGAGCTTTGTGCAGAAATACGGTAGTCGTGCAAGTGTAATGGGAAAACTGGACCGGAAACTGACATTGGCAGGTACCGCCATCGATATAAAAATTTCAGATTTTGAAGCTACCATCGAGATGCTTCAGAAAGAATATGAATTCGCACAGAACGCGAAAGCGGCAACCGAAGGAGCAAAATCGGCAATGCTCTTCACAAAGGACTGGGAACTTGACTATGCATTGGATGTGATTTCTGGCACCATAGCAATGGATATTGCGAAAACCCAGGAGAATTTACTCGACCTCGATACCTTAACAAGCAAATACTCCCTCGATAGCGATGAGCTGTATTCTCAGCTCGACGATCTTGCCGACCGGATTAAAACGGGCAAAGACGTTATCCCGGATGCAGATAAATATCAAAATCCAAATTACAAGCTTACTTCTGAAGATAAGAAAGCCAGCGGTGGATTCGGAGAACTATTCAATTAATCAGATTATTCTTTTAAAAAACATATAAAAATGGGAAAGATATTACGAACAAATAAATTAACAACGCTTTCTGAATTGTTAATTGTGGTAGTAGTCTTAGGTACAATTTTAACAGCCCTGTATTATTTATCACCCGGATTAAAAGTCGATGACTCCAAGCAACTAACAGGTATGGACGTCGACAAAAAGGATGTTAATAATATGACAACCGCCGAAAAGATTGCATTGCCTTCTACGAATTTATCCTCGAAAGTCAGCAGTCAACCACTGGTGCGCATTGGCGGATATGCCTGGAATGCACAGTCGGGAATTATTGTTTCGAACGGTGGTTCAAAAACAACCGAAGGTTCCCTGATGGAGAAGAACAATGTGAATCTGGAGATCATCCGCCAGGATTGGTTGTCGGAGCTTCGTAATATGCAAATGAAGTTTGTAGAGGATTATGACAAGGGCCAGGAATATCCTGCATCCGATAAAAGTGTGTTTGCGATCATGATTATGGGTGACGGAGCTCCTTTTTATATCAGCACCATGCAGCAGGCTTTGAACGATAAATTCGGCAATGACAAATATCACGTACAGGTTATAGGTTGTGTCGGCTTAAGTTACGGAGAAGATAAATTAATCGGACCACGTAACTGGAAAGTGGATCCGAAATCAATGAAAGGTTCTTTAATTTCCGCAGTTTTGGGTGATGGCGACTGGGTTGTTGCATTAAATTATGCATTTGCAAATGGCTTGAAGGTAAATCCCGATGTAACAACGTATGATCCTGAAGCAGTAAATTTTATTCCATCAGAGAACGATGACTATATGAAATCTGCTGAAGAATTAATTAAGTCGCAAAAAACAGGATGGACCGTTCCCTTGAAGGAAGTTAAAAACGGAAAATTAACCGGTAATACCATTAACAAAAAAGTTGATGGCTGTGCTACATGGACTCCGGGTGACAAAACAGTGTTTGATGCATTGGATGGATTTACAGATATCGTTTCCACAAGGGAATTTAACAACCAAATGGCAACAACGCTCATTACTGTTAAAGAATGGTCTGATAAGCATCCGGAAATCGTCAGCAACATTTTGAAATCCGCTCTGACAGCTTCCAACCAGGTAAAGCAATTTGATGAATGGGCAGTGCGTGCATCCGAAGCAGTTTCTCAGGCTTATAGCCTGGAAAATCCTAAATACTGGTACGACATGTTTAAAGGACAGAAAGGAAACAAGAATGGTATGGAGTATAACATGGGCGGCTCCAGAGTATTTAATTATGCCGATGCCATGCAGTACTATGGAATTTCAGATGGTGTGAACCGTTATAAATCAGTATATAACCAGGTTTCAAATTATTTGAAAGAGCTAAACCCGTTTGGATTTAATCAGTCGGTTAAACGGATAATCCCTTATGATGAAGCGGTGAATTTGTATTTCCTGAAAAACATCAATGATATTGATGCAGGGCAGGCTTATAAATCGGATTATTCCAAACCTTCGAAGGAAGTAATGGCTTCCGGCGAATGGAAAATTAACTTCGACCTCGGCAGTGCACGAATTTCAGAATCTTCGTCTCAAACACTGGAAACGATTTATAATTTGCTGGTACAGGCCGAAGATTCAAAACTGAAACTGGAAGGCCATACGGATAACACAGGTACTTCAGAAGCTAATGTTGTACTCTCTCAATCACGTGCGCAATCGGTTGTTGAGTATCTTAGAAACAAAGGAATTCCGCAAGAAAGGTTCCAGAGTGTAGAAGGCAAAGGGGAGGACTTCCCGGTTGCAGATAATGATTCTGAATCAGGTAAGGCAAAAAACAGGAGAGTTGTCATTGTACTTATGAAATAGTAAAGCAGTCTTTAGTAATTAAAAAGGAGCTTGTCGACAAGCCCTTTTTCATAAGGCTTACTCTTTAACAGAAAATGAAACATTTATTAGAACCGTTTGAGAAAATAAGTGCCCGTCAAACTACCATCATTTATATTTCATGGATGGCAGTGATAATTTTAATTTGGATTATTACCGGAAGCATTGGAGAGAAACACCTGTTTCCAACTCCGCAACAGGTAGTGGATGGATTTGCAGGGTTGTATAAGGAAGGACTTGTTGTACACGTATTCAGTTCCCTCTGGTTATGCCTGAGAGCTATTTTTATTTCTATTTTAATATCCCTTGTTATAGCCTATCTCTCACCAATACCATTGTTACAGTTCTTCGCGAAAGCAATGAGTAAATTACGGTACCTGCCTTTAACAGGAATAACATTTTACCTCGCTATTATTATTGACAGTGGAAGAACTATGCAGATATGGGTATTGGTAGTTTTTATGAGCACATACCTGACCACATCATTACTCGGAATGATAAAAGATATTCCACAGGAAGAGTTTGATCATGCCAGGACACTGCAATGTAACCGGTGGGAGGTATTGTGGGAAGTGCTTATCAAAGGAAGATTGGACTATGTAATTGAAATTATCAGGCAGAATCTCGCCATCGTATGGATGATGCTGGTAACTGTTGAATCAATCCTGGTAGCAACGGGTGGTCTTGGGTTTTTAATTAAAAATTCAGATAAGTTTATGAATCACGGCCGGATCGTAGCATTACAGATTGTGATTCTTGCAGTGGGACTGTTTATCGATTTTATCTTAGACCGTTCAAGAAAAATTTTATTCAGATATTCTAAAATTTAAGTACATGTCATATACATTGACGGATACAATCCTATTCGTGGATAATTTAAGTGTTGCATATGACGACAAGGTGGTCATTAAGGATATTTCTTTTGAAGAAAAAAATGTGGTAAGGAAGGACAACACCACAGGTCAGACTATAGCGATAGTTGGTCGCTCGGGTCGTGGGAAATCAACACTATTTAAAGCGTTAACAGGAATCTTAAAGCCAACCAGTGGCAGGGTGCTGATTTCAGATGTGGAACGTACCGAAAAAAATGCGGCAAAAGAGGTTCGTGAAGGTGATGTAGGATTCGTGGATCAGAAATATACACTGTTCCGGCATAAGACCATTTACGAAGCTTTTATGTTTGCCTTAAGGAAGAAACGTATTTCGGCTGCTGAGAAAAAAGAACTTATAATTCGTTACTTAAATACCTGGGGACTTACTGATTTTAAAGACCAGTACCCATGTGAACTTTCCGGCGGACAACGACAGCGAACCGCTATCATAGAGCAGATTTTAAGCTCGGAATATTATATGATTTTGGATGAACCCTTTTCCGGGCTCGATGTAGGCAACATTGAAAATGTTAAGGAAGCCTTTAAACTGATCGCTTCGGAACACGATCTGAATACTATTATTTTTTCAACCCATGATATTGAACTGGCCGTGGAACTGGCTGACAGCATTTATGTAATCGGATATCCAACCATAAACGGTAAGAAGGCAGATTATGGAACGATTATTAAACACGTCGATATGAAAAAACTTGGCTTGTCGTGGAATAAATTTAATGCCGAGCATTTAAAAGTGGTGAACGAGGTGAAGGAAGCTATGCTGTTATCGTAATCTGATTTTAGATGACTGAAAATCCCGTTATAAGCCAGGAATACCTGGTAACGTTGAAGCAAGACGGAACAGAGCTTATTAAATTATGCACGATACTTAATAATTCACCTGCTTTTCAAAAAAAAGTAAATTCCTTTAATTCAGGAAATCAATCCGGCACTTCTATCAGGGCCGAACATATTATTCTCCAGGATTTCATTAATCTTTTTTACCGCTGTGAAAAAATTAATCCGGGCAATTCCAACCTGAAATCCAAATTCACGTTGGCATATTATTACGAAACATTAAAAAAAGGAGTTCCGCCTGATGCTGCATCTGTTGATGGGCTCAATCAAAAAATACACTCTAAATTTTTTGAAGAAAACATTACTCAGGTCACACAATCTGTCTCCAATAATTTCAATACTCCGAATATTTACGTTGTATTAAAAGAAATTAACAGCGATCATATTAAGGAAGTAAGTCATCTTGTTTTCAGGTTTGTCAACTATATTCTCAAATCTGATAATGAAATCAGCGAACAGGAGGAAAAGCTCTTAAATGAAATCCTGGGTCAGGCAAATTCCACCACTTTTTATAATAATGAAATAGCAAACGACACTCTTGAACTGGCGATGTCGGACCTGAATCAGCTGATCGGTTTGGAGGAAGTAAAGGAAACCGTAATTAACATTATCGATTTTTTACAAATTCAGAAAGCCAGGGAAAAAGAGAAGCTCCCCAAAGTAGCGCATTCACTTCATTCGGTTTTTACCGGTCCTCCCGGAACAGGGAAGACTTCGGTAGCCAGGATTTTATCAAGGATCTATAAACATACAGGTCTTTTGGAAAAGGGACATCTTGTTGAAACGGACAGAGCAGGACTGGTAGCCGGGTATGTGGGCCAGACTTCCGCGAAAGTTGATGAAATTGTGAATAAGTCACTGGGAGGAGTTTTGTTTATTGATGAAGCCTATAGTCTTGCATCCAATAATTTTTCAGGAAATGATTATGGTAAGGAAGCACTGGAGATATTGCTGAAACGGATGGAAGATTACAGGGACAGATTTATTGTGATTGTTGCAGGTTACCCGGATGAAATGAAGAATTTTATTGAATCCAACCCTGGGTTGAAATCACGATTTAATCAATACATTTCTTTTGATCATTATCCCCCGGAAGAATTGATTCAGATATTTAATTCATTCTGTTCAAAATATTCATTTTACCTTTCGGAGGAAGCTGCAGAAAAGGTAGCTGACATTTTTGAGATGGCAGATGATAAGAAGACGAATAGCTATGGAAATGCCCGTGAAGCCAGAAATCTTTTTGAACATATTCTTCGGTTACAGGCCAGCCGGCTTGTGAATAGCAAGGAAATAAATGCAAAAACACTTTCTGAAATCCGCGAAGAAGATATTCCTCCTGTAAAGGAAACGGTGAAGAAGATGACTGCGTACGGGATTCAGGAGTAAGAGTGCATATCGGATCGCAGATCCTCGGATTTTCTTCGCCCGGGATTGCAAATCATTACTGTTCGAAACGTTAATTAACATGGTGATATTCAAAACTTTTCTACCTCTCCCTTAATTAAGGAGTGTGCGCTCCTGAACTTTGTTTCATGAA